>JAJXTW010000140.1 GCA_021783455.1 Nitrospirota bacterium
CGTGGCGCCCAGCCTGTACGCCATGATCGTTGACGCGAACGGAATGATCGTCGCTCATACGAAGCGTTCCCTGCTCGGCACGACACTCCCGCGGCAGGACCTGGGGGAGCTGTACGGCGCCCTGGCGGATGGAAAAGAACAGATCAGGGAATACCGCTTCGGCAAGGAACCGGTCAAGGAATTTTCGGTCCCGATAAGGATCGGCGACAAGGTCCTCGGCCTCGCCACCATCGGTTACTCGGTGCGGGACATTGACGCGGTAATCGAAGAGCGACTGGAAAAACTGAAGAAATATATTTACCTGATCTCGGCGATCATCCTGCTGGGCGGGATCGCCGGCGCTTTTGCGGTCTCGAATTTTCTGACCACGCCCCTCCGCAGGCTGAAGGACCGGATGATGGACGTGCAGACCGGGAACCTGGCGGTCGAAGTCGAAAATGAGAGGGTCGTGAAATGCTGGGAGCGGCTCGCCTGCGACAAGCGGGAGTGCCCGTCCTACGGCAAGCTCCGGTGCTGGGCCGTTGCCGGCACGTTTTGCCGCGGAACGGTGCAAGGGGCCTTTGCTCAGAAGATCGGCGACTGCCGGCAGTGCGTGGTCTACCGGGAGTCGTGCGGCGACGAACTCGGGGAACTCGTGGAGGTCTTCAACCAGATGGTCAAGGACCTGAGCTTCAACCTCCAGGAACTCAAAAAGGCCGACGCCGAGAAGGCCCGGCTCGAGCGGCTGTCGGCCCTGGGCGAGATGGCCGCCACCGTAGCTCACGAGACGAAGAACCCGCTCAACTCGATCCGCGTCGCGACCTCGTACCTGAAGAAAAACTTTCATGGCGACATTTTGACCGAATTTCTGTCGATCATCGAGGAGGAGGTGATGAGGCTGAACGACATGACGTCGAACTTCCTCGGGTTCTCGAAGCCGGCGCCGCTCTTCTTCAAGGTGAGCGACCTCAATGACGTGGTCAAAGCGACCGTGGAGCTCATCCGGCAGGAGGCGACGGACCGGAACATCGAGGTCATCGTGCTCATTGACGAGCACATCCTCCCGATGCCCTGCGACGCGTCGGCAATAAAGCAGGCCCTGCTCAATCTGCTCCTGAACGCCATGGACGCCTCGCAAGAGGGGGATTCCATCGCCATCAGCACCGAATTTTCCGGAGACCGCGTGCGGGTGACGGTCCAGGACACGGGAAGCGGCATCGACGAGGAAAAGATTGCAAATATTTTTAAGCCGTTTTATACTACGAAGACACGGGGCTCCGGCCTCGGGCTCGCCGTCGTCGACCGGATCGTGAAGGAGCACAAAGGCACGATCTCCGTCGAAAGCGAGGTCGGCAAAGGGACGCGGTTCGCGATCGAACTGCCGGTACGGGACAATGCAAGAGCATAACATTCTCGTCGTGGACGACGAAAAGAACATCCTCAAAGTCGTTTCCCTGACGCTCAGGGACAGCGGATACAGCGTGGACATTGCCCAGTCCGCCGAAGAGGCGCTGGAAAAATTCCGCCTGCGCGCCTACAACCTTATCGTCACGGACCTCAAGCTGCCCGGCAAATCCGGCGCCGAGCTCCTGACGGAGGTCAAGTCCCTCCAGCCCGATTTTCCCGTGATCATGATCACGGCGTTCGGGACCATCGAAAACGCCGTGGAAGCAATGAAGCGGGGGGCGTTCAACTACCTCACGAAGCCCGTGAACCCCGACGAACTTCTGACCGTGGTCCGCGAGGCCCTCGAAAAATTCGAACTCAAGCGGGAAAACCAGGCCCTGAAGTCCGAACTCAGGCAGAAGTACACCTTCAGCAACATCATCGGCAAAAGCACGGCGATGCAGGAGGTTTTCGATACCATACGGATGGTCTCGAAAACGCAGTCGAACGTCCTCATCATCGGCGAGAGCGGGACCGGCAAGGAACTCGCGGCCCGTGCGGTCCATTACGACTCGGACCGGGCCGGGGGGCCGTTCGTCACCGTCGATTGCGCCACCATCCCTTCCGGACTCATGGAAAGCGAGCTCTTCGGCCACGAGAAAGGCTCCTTCACCGGCGCCCATGAGAAGAAGACCGGGCTTGTCGAACACGCGGACACGGGAACGCTTTTTTTCGACGAGATCGGAGACCTCGACCCCAACCTCCAGAAAAAACTCCTCCGGTTTCTCCAGGAGCGGGAGATCCTGCGGGTGGGCGGAAGCTCCCGGATAAAAATCAACGTCCGGATCGTTGCCGCGACCAACAGGGATTTGGAACAGGAGGTCCTGGCGAAGCGTTTCCGCGAAGACCTCTATTACCGGCTCAATGTCGTCACGATCAGGATGCCGCCGCTTCGCGAGCGCAATGACGACATTCTCCTGCTCGCCCATCACTTCCTTGAAAGAATGAACGCTGTTGAAGGAAAACTGATCAAGGGGTTTGAAGACAACGTGATGGACCTGCTTCTCTCCTACGGCTGGCCGGGCAATGTGCGGGAGCTCGAGAACGTCGTCGAGCGCGCCTATGTGCTTTGCCCCAACATTGCCATTACGAAAAAGTATCTTCCGCCGAAACTGCTCGGCCCGGCCGGCGACGAACGGGAGACCTTCGACGAAATGAACCTTCTCGAGACCGAGAAGCGGCTCATCATCAAGGCTCTCAATAACACGTCCTGGAACCAGAGCAAGGCCGCCGAGGTCCTGGGAATTACGAGGAAGCAGCTGAGGACAAAGATGGTAAATCTGGGACTGCTTCCGGACGCTGAGTCAATAAAAAAACCCGTTGAATCCTGATTTCTCCGACCAGGACGGAAGCAGTGGTTTTCCTTTGCTAAGGGGCGGTAAACGGCCCCTGTTTTGCCGGTTGTTCTGCGATTAAAGCCGCGTCACTTTATCCGCACGCGGCTCCCCTCTTTCAGCCGGTCGTCGGGATGGACGATGACCGGCTCGTTCTCAACAAGACCCTTGACGATCTCCGCCGCAAGCCCGTCTGCGGCGCAACAGCGTATGTGGGGGCTTTTGGGATAATGCGATGGGGATGGAATACTCAGGCGGAGGGACCTTTGGATTTAGCTGACCATGATTTGAAAAATACTATATGAATTATCATAAAAAAAACATTTAGACACAGAAGAAGCGGATTAACACATGATAAAAGTCTTTGAACCTTGTTCGCTCGGACCGCTTATCCTTAAAAATCGAATCATCCGGGCAGCCACGCACGAGGGTATGGCGCATGCCAACGGGGCTCCTACGGACGACCTGCTGAAAACGTACCGTAACCTTTCAGCAGGCGGCGCGGGCGCGATCATCACCGGCTACGTGAGCGTGAAGCAAAACGGAAGGACTTTCCCGAACATGCGCATGTTCGACAGCGACGGCTATGTCGATGTTTACAAATCCCTCAATGACCAGTTGAAGCAGTACAACGCGCCGGTGATCCTCCAGATCGCCCATGGCGGCAGCAGGTCCATGTCCAGGGTCACAGGCCAGGAAGTGGTGAGTGCAAGCCCTCGCAGGAAAAACGATTTCGGCGATCGGGTAAAAGAAGCCGGCGACTCGGAGGTCCGGTCTATTATCGATGCCTTCGTGGCCGCAATCGTTCGCGCGAAGGCGGCAGGGTTCGGCGGGGTGGAACTCCACGCTGCCCATGGCTATCTTCTTTCCGAATTCATTTCTCCGGTACTAAACAGGCGCAAAGACAGGTGGGGCGGAACAACGGAGAACCGGATGAGGATCGTTACTGAGATCCTCTCCGGAGCGCGAAGGGAAGTCGGCAAATTCCCCATCCTCGTAAAGATCAGCGCTCATGACGAGTTTAAGCAAGGACTGACCGAGGCCGAGGCCGTTACGATTGCCCGGATGCTCCAGGCCGCCTCCTGCGACGCCATTGAAGTGTCCTGCGGTTACGGAGACTTCATGCATACCGTACGGATGACCGAAGTGCCCGTAGATGCCGTGCTCGGACTCATGCCGCGCTACCGGAACATGCCGTCTTATCAGAAACGCCTTTTTAGACTTATTGCTCCCCTTCTGGCAAAAGTCCGCAAGCCGATCTCCAATTACAATGTGAGGGCTGCGGAACTGATCAAGCGGAGCGTGGACATCCCCGTCATCGTTGTGGGCGGCATCAGGAGCCTGCAGGACATCACCGCGATGATCTCAGAGAAGGGCATTGATTTCGTGTCCCTGTCCCGTCCGTTTATCATCGAACCCGACATCGTAAACCGGTTTCAAAACGGGCAGGACCGCTCTCGATGCATCAACTGCGGTTATTGCCTGATCGGCGTTACCGCCAATCCGCTGCGATGCTATTACGGAAAAGTCCCGGCTGGGATAAGGCAGAAGTGAATAATTGATAACGTTCAGGACATCGTTCATGGAAATAATGGTCACGACGAAAGGAGCAATAAATGAAAAAACAAATCAAGCGGTTGTCTCCACATCAGAACGGGAAAGTTTTTGGAATCACTATGGCTGTCATAGCGCCCCTATTTATGATCCCTTTATCCATAATCATGTTTATTTCCATGCCCACCGCTGATAAAAGCGGTAATCCAATAAATTCCCCTAAATTCCTGATTATTGCGATGCCAATTTTTTACCTGGTATTTGGCTATATATCGACGGCTATTGGGTTTAACTTTACCGTTGGTCCTGTTTAAAATACACTTGTCTTGCAGCTCCTGATGGTGTATATTTGTACATCACAAGGAGGTTCTCATGCCATCGATGCTCAGAAAACAAATTTACATAGCTCCCCGCCAGGAACGCCTTCTCAAGAGCAGGGCCTCGGAATTGCACATCTCGGAATCCGAGCTGATACGCGATGGAATCGACAAGGTGTTAAATACCGGGGCAATCGCGGTTCATGACCCAAAGGCATGGGATGAGGAAAAAAAATTCATCATCTCGCTCACGAAAAAGCGCACGGTAAAAGGCGGCAGAAAATGGACGCGCGAGGAGCTGTATGATCGGTAAACATCTGGTAGACACTAATCTGCTCGTCTATGCCTACGATAGAAGCGAACCTCAGAAGCAGACAAAGGCCATCGAGATCCTGGATGAACTGGTTAAAAACGGGACCGGGATACTGAGTCCTCAGATCCTCTCGGAATTCTATACTGTGGTTACACGGAAGCTTGCCGCGCCGCTCACTCTGCAGGAAGGCTACACAAGCATCTCCAACTATATTCGGTCATGGGACATGGTTGATCTAACAAGCCTCGTCGTCCTGGAGGCGGTCCGGGGCGTTAGAGATCATCGCTTATCGTACTGGGATTCCCTTATATGGGCCACAGCGAAGCTGAATCAGATTCCGTCTGTTCTGAGCGAGGATTTTTCGCATGATTCGGTCATCGAGGGTGTGCGCTTTATCAATCCTTTCAAGCGGAAATAAACGTTCAACCAGTATGGTCGAAATATTCAATCGCGTTATTCGCATATTTTATTGACAACCTCGCAGTTGCCCACAATTCTGATTGAAATATGGAATAATTTGTTCCATAATAAAATCCATTTTACTTCCTGAACTAGTGGAGTTGCCATTTTCAACAACAATCACAACTTCATCCGGAATTAAATAACTGATACTCCTCAAATACCCCTCTCTGGTTATTGACAACCGCGTCTGTCAGGAATATAGTCTTCTCTATTATTGGACTAATATGGCACACAATCATTGCTAAACTAGTAAACAACGGAAATTCGTTCTTTACGACTTACCCCTAACTAGATATACATCGGTTGAACATTAGATGATCTATGACTATTACATGGCAGTCATGCCGACGAGGAGGAAACTGCATGCATAGAATCCTAACTGCTTCTCTTTTATTGACCCTGGTTGGTTGCGTCACAACAATGCCGCAGACGAGAGGTGAGTTCAAGTCGCTCGCCAGTAATCATCCAACCTGGTACATTGCGGACCGGTATCTCTCTAATAGGAGCTTTGAAGATGTTGTTAAGAACCTTGACAAGAAGTGGCAGGATTGCTACAGCGCAAGCAAGACGACGACCAGGACTAGCGGCGGCATGACGACATCGAGCTATCGCGACACCTACCATCCGAAAACAAAGAAGATCAACAACTCGCTCGTCGAGATGACCATTCAAATGACGACCGAGGGCATGATCATGCTTGACAAAACACCGCCTGGTGGTTACTACCAGGCAGCTCTCGACATCAAACGCTCGTCCGGAGGGAAGGCCGCGCTGACTTGGTATTCGGGAAACGGGTGGAAAAAAGAATGGGAGAAGAACAAGCAATGGGCGGATGGAAAAAAAACATCTTGTGAAAAATGATTCGACCTGTCCCCTCAATAAACGCAGTAATATGCCGTCGAAGTGCCATTCCTTGAAACGCTTAAAGTTTCAAACTGAAGTATGCCGTATATATATGACTTGTCGACGAAAGTCCAAACTGCGGGAGTTCGGCAGTTCACCCACGCAGCGTGAAAGAGTGCAGGAATCGAATGCTTGTCAGGTTTATAGCTTTAAAGACCTTTCTATAAGAAGCATCAGTCCATCCGGAGGCAGCACAGGGGCGGCAAATGAATCAGATGATGGAAGAATGTACTGTGGTTGACATAAGGGGTTTATGCTGAGGCCCCCCTGTCCTGGCGGTCGTCAGAAAACTCAAAACCATGAAAGAAAACGACATCGTCGTGGTTGTCTCCGACAAGGTGTCCATGCTTAACGATATCCCCGCTATTTGCAATCAAGTTAAATGCGAACTTTTAAAAACATTCAGGATGAAAGATCTCATGTTGTTTATCATAAAGAATAAAAACTGGACATGACGAGAGGACACTATTGAGGTCTTTCCTCAAAAGCCTCGGATACCTGCCCCTTCACCCACCAGTATGCACCTGTGCATGCTATACTTGAATCATCGTTCATTGACCGCGCCTGCTCGGTTGTTAAATAGAGTTATCGTACCTGCTGCCTGGAGCAGAGTGCCGGCGATGCATTGTGGGAGGAGAGGAGATGCCAATTCGTTCGATTTTAGTTGCTGACGATATCGAAAACCAGACCGCATCGGGCAAACAACGTTCGCAGGCGATATCGAAAATTGCCTCTTCCCTGGCGCAAAAGCTCAAATCCGGAATCGATCTCCTGTTTGTGGAAGACTTGGCAGCCTATCCTGCAGGAAAACTCGGTTCATTTCGTTTCCTGGAGTGGCATTCTCAACATCAGGAAAAGCTCGAGGAGATAAGCAGACAATTTATTATCCCTGTTTCCAGTTCCGTAAAAAGCGGTTCTCCGGCTGAACAGATCCTGAAGGCGCTGCGTTTCCGGTCAGCCCCGGAGCTTGTCGTCATGGGGACGCAGGGCCGGAAAGGGCTGAAACGCCTGCTCATAGGCAGTGTTGCTGAAGAAGTGATCCGCCACTCCAAGCGACCGGTGATGGTGATCGGGCCGCTGGCTCAGAAACTGGACCGGGATCTCTCCGGCCAGAAGCAACTGAGAATACTCGTACCGACTGATCTCGGGAAAAACAGCCGGCCGGCCGAGGAATATGCGCTTTCTCTTGCAAAACGCATCAGGGCGAGAGTCACCCTGTATCATTGTTTGTGGGACAACATCAGTCCAAGTAGCGTTAACTC
>JAJXTW010000141.1 GCA_021783455.1 Nitrospirota bacterium
TGACCCGGTTCTCGGCCATGGCTGCGATGATAGAAATGATCATTTCGTGTCCCCAACTCATTCCTTATAAAGAAAGAGATGTTTTTATTACAGCATATTCCGTCCAAATGTGCAACTTCTCGGGAGATTTTTGAAGGATTAAACCTTTTACGGCATGAACGGGCTAATGATGTATGGTACGGCGTTTCCAGGGAAGGAAGTGATCGCCATGACCTGACAGGAAAAGGGCAACAAGTTTTGGAAGCCAGCTTCAAATCTGGTCCACAGAAAAGGAGAATTATCATGAACGGTTTTACGAAAGCAGCCCTTAGTATCGGCTCGGCCGCGCTGTTGATGGCAACTGCGGCCTATGCCGCTCCGACCGATGACCCCGGCATCCAGAAGCGCGAACAGAACCAGGAAAAGCGGATAGACCAGGGCGTGAAGAGCGGTCAGCTCACTCCCCGGGAAGCGGGAAAGCTTGAGCGGCAGCAGGCCAGGGTCCAGCAGAATGAATCTCGGATGAAGTCCGACGGGAAACTGACCAGGAAGGACCACCGGAAACTCACGAAGGAACAGAACAGGGCGAGCAGGAACATCTACAGGAAAAAACATAACAGCAGAACAGCACCGGTATCGCGGTAACCCACCTTCATTATACCCGGGAAACTGCGATAGTCATTCATTGCGAGCAAGGGGAAGCGCCGATCGGCGCTTCCCCTTGTCTATTTTGGCGTTCCTTTCCCGGTTATCCCGGCTGATCAGCCGGT
The DNA here is from genome assembly GCA_021783455.1 of Nitrospirota bacterium. GTDB lineage: Bacteria > Nitrospirota > UBA9217 > UBA9217 > UBA9217 > JAJYKN01. The sequence goes on from JAJXTW010000141.1 coordinate 750, forward strand.
AATGCCGTCTTCAGGCGCGAGTTCGGACTCTTCCGCTTCCTCTTCCTCAGCCGCAATCCGGGAACCCTTCTCAACATCAACCCGCCAAAGCAGCATGATGCCGATAATAAAAAACACCCCGATGGACAGGATGCTCGATTTGGGGCTGTGGGTCACCTGGCCGATTGCGCCGTAAAGGAGCGGCCCCAGGATGCCGGCGAACTTTTCGCTCAAGCCGTAGAGCCCGAAGAACTCTCCTGATTTGGAGGGGGGTGAGAGCTTTGCATAGATCGTTCTGCTCAGCGCCTGGGTGCCGCCCTGCACCGTGCCGACCAGCCATCCAAGCATGAAGAACTCCGCCTTGGTCGTGAGAAAATATCCCCACACCGGAATGATGATATAAATGGCCAGGCCGAGAATAACAGCGTGCTTCGTATCGATCCTCCGCGCCATCGTGCCGCAGAGCAGGCGGCCCATCGTCAGCGAAAATAGGATTCCCAGGATCTGATCAGCCGCAAGGAGGAGAAAGGTGGAGGGAACGCTGATTGTTCCAACGGACCGAGCGTACCACCCCATGGCAGGCAAGGTAATCGCCGTCCACAGGAGCATTGCGAGATAGGCGCCGCGCCGCTTGTCTGCATGGTCCGGGATGCGCCCGAACATGAGCGCATAGGGGAACGCAACGATCTGGGTCATGAGCAGCGTACCGATCAGCACGGTCATGGGAAGACCGAGGGCGGCGCCGAACACGGTCGCGAGCAGGATGATCGCGCCGACGCCCTCCATGTAGAACCAGAATGCGATCAGCATTTTGAACAGTTCGCCGTACCTCCTGACGTCTCGAATGGTGCCTGCGATCCGGATGAAGGTGGCGCGCAGCGGCGTCCTCGTCCTGTTTCGCGCGCGCGACAGTATTTTCGGCTCGGGAACATTGAGCGCATAGGGAATCGTAAACGCTATCCACCAGACGCCTACGGAAAGAAAGGCAATGCGCACAGCGAGAGCATCGCCGATTCCCAGGCGGCGCCCCAGAAAAAAGACCGTCGTATTGATCGCGAGCAGGAGCCCCCCGCCGATATAGCCCATGGCATAGCCAAGGCTGGACACGCGGTTCAGGTCGCCGGGCAGCGCCGTATGCGGCAGGAGGCTGCTGTTTAAGCCCAGCGCGATGTTCACGATGACCTGGGTCAGGAAATATAACACCAGCGCCGGAATCCACATCCCGGACGTGAGCAAAAACATCGAGGAAGCGAGTATCCCGCCCGCAATGGTTATCCGCACGAGGATCCTTTTCCGTTCGTCGGTTATGTCTGCGTAGGTCCCGACGACCGGGGCACAAACCGCGGCAATGAGCAGGGCAAAGGCGATTGTGAACGCGAATACATTGGATGCCGTGTCCCTGGCAAGAGATTTCGCCGCCTCGTCAATCGGGCCGGGTCCGGCTTTCAGAAAAGCGGGCGCGGCAATCGCGAGAAAATACGGCGGGAAATAGGTCGTCGCCGTGGTCGTGATGTAGGCATGGTTAGCCCAGTCGTAGAATGACCACGAGAGAATGCGGCGGCGATATTCTTTGTCGTGAATGGCTGGATTCATTTGTTCGGTTTGCAGCTGAGGGCGCTGTTCGAGAATTTACTTCCGGATCTCACATCTTCCCGTTCAGATATTTTTTTCTCTTCGTCTCCGGAAACCGCTCGATCGCGTACCGCAGCATGGTCCTGGGCATTTTCCGGTAGTGTTGTTTCAAAAACGTTTCTTCCACGGCGAGATCGCGCTTGCCCACCTCGCGCAGCATCCAGCCGACCGCCTTGTGGATCAGGTCGTGCTCGTCGGACAGATGCAGTTCCGATACCTTGAGCGTATCCGCGTAATCGCCCTTTTTGATGAACGCGAAGGTGGCCAGGATCGAGATCCTGCGCTTCCAGAGACCGGACGATTTTGCGAGCGGGTAAAGCGGCGCCCTGCTTTTGTCGCTTAAGTATGCGCCGACGATGTTCGGCGCCGAAAGGTCCACCAGGTCCCAATTATTGACGTATCGGGTGTTTTTGAGGTACAGGTTGTAAATCTTTTTCCTCGCTCCGTCATCGCCTTCCCCAAAAGCGCGGACGAGCAAGAACAACGCAAGCAGCCGCTCTTCGTGAATAGACGACCGGAGCAGCCGGACCGCGTCGGCGACCGGCGTGCCGCGGCATTCTTTCGTCAGCTTCCTGAGCACGGGTGAGGTAATGCCCAGAAACACGTCGCCCTCTCCGTACTGTCCCGGTCCGGTCTTGAAAAAGCCCCGCAGGGTTTTCGCTTTTTCCTTGTCCGCGAGTTTGCGGAGCTTCTGCCGGATTTTCCGTACAGTCGTCATTTCATCCATGGCGGCGTTGTCCTCGTGACCGGACTACGTATATTCTTCATGATCATCGCCGAAAACATAGTGGATGATCTCCCACGCGGTCTCTTCAATGGATTTGTTCGTCGTATCGACGACTTTCCAGCTCCGGTGTTTTTTAATGAGGTCCTTTACATACTCGACTTCGGCGAATATTTTTTTAAAATCGCTGTAACTGGATTCGATCCGGGACCGCTTCAAACGCGCCAGCCTCACTTTTTGCAGGACCTCGGGGTCTACGTTCAGGCAGACGATCTTATGCTGATCGATTTCGAAGAGTTCTTCAGGCAGGGGAATGCCCGGAACGATCGGCACGTTCGCCACCTTGTAACCCTCCTGGGCCAGGAAGAACGACGTCGGCGTTTTGGAGGTCCGCGAGAGGCCCACGATGACGATGTCCGCCTCGCGCAGGCGTTCAGCGCCCCTGCCGTCGTCGTGTCCCAGCGTATACTCTATCGCATCGATGCGCTTGAAATACCGGGCATCGACCCGCCTCAGCAAGCTCGGTGTCTCCAGCGGCTCCAGCCGAAGAAAGGAGACAAGATTATTAATGAGCGGGCCCAGGATATCAAGGGAGAACATCTTGTTCTTGAGACAGTATTCGCTCGTATAGTCCCTCATGTCCTTCTTCACAAAGGTATACGCGATGAGGGCTTTCTCGGACTTCGCCTGTCCAAGGATTTTCACGAGACCCGCCTTCGAATCGATGTCATGGAACAGCATGATCTTGGTGCGGGCGTGTTCGAACTGCACCAGGGCCGCCCTCAGAATATGGAGGCCGCTCTGGCCGGTTGCGTCGGAAATAATGTAGATCTTTTTTGAAGACATTATTCTCTCACACTCGGTGGTTCACAAACCGGGATTTGCCGCTTGATACCTTCCCGGCAGGAGTAGGGAACGGAGCAGTTGTTCAAGAGCGTTCGTTTCGGTAGTGACGACGATAGCAAAACCGCAGCTGCATGTCAACGAAAATGCCGGTTCCCGCTCCTTTGACGCATGTCGCACAAACTTCGGGCGCAGGAACTGCGCGTCCCGGCGCCCGATAGCAAAAAGACCGCTACTGCTTGAAAATTTCGGCGAGGAACTTCTTCATTTCATTCCACGACTCTTTGTCCGCTTTTTTATTGTAGGCGAGCGGGAGCTTGAACTTCTTGCCGTAGGCCGTGGCGTCGGGATTCGTGAAGCTGTGCATGGCGCCGGGGTAGACGATGAATTTATAATCCACCTTGGCGTCGGTCATCTCCTTCTTGAATGCCGCAATCTGCTCGGGAGTCGTGAACTTGTCATCGCCCCCGTGGAGCACGAGGAGCTTCGCTTTGACCATGCCGGGCTCCGCCGGTTTGACCGGTCCCAGCATGCCGTGGAAGCTCACCACTCCCTTGAGGTCCGCGCCCTGCCGCGCCATGTTCAGGACCACGCCGCCGCCGAAGCAGTAGCCGATAGCCGCAATCCGGTCAGGGTCCACGGTCGGCTGCTTTTTCAAAAGCTCTTCCCCTGCCATAAACCTCGCTTTTCCAGTATCGAAGTGCATCATGACTTCTGAAGAAAATTTTTGAGCATCTGCCGGGTGCGTTGCCTGCTTGCCTTCCCCGTACATGTCCACGGCGAGGGCAGTATATCCCAGCCCGGCGAGCATCCTGGCGCGCTTCCTGGCATAATCGTTCAGCCCCCACCATTCATGGACCACGAGAATGCCGGGGGCTTTTCCTTTTATACTGTCATTGTAGGCGAGATATCCTTTTAGGACAACACCATCGGCAGTGTACTCCACGTTTTTTCCGATAACCTTGGCATCTGCCGGAGTAAACCCTGATGCCAGGATCATGAACAGGACAGCAGCAACAATCATCGCATATCGTTTCATATCGTCAGCCTCCTTAGATGCACAGAGTCTGTGACTTAAGGCATAGCAGGCGGCGTAGTCGCCCGCTCGCCGTGCGTGTGAGTTATTGTTTTATGATTTAATTGTACCAGAAGAGGGCAGAGGTGGAGCAGATGGACTTGACCGGATTTCGCTTAGGATTGAACTGCCGTAAAGCAGTTGGAACCTGATGAATTATCCGATCGGCGTCTAAAAATTGCTCTTGACTAAAGACGTCCCGACGTCTATAATCACGACCATGAGTGAAGATTCTCCCCGATATGCTCCTGGCCGAATTCGCGACGCCATTTTACAGGCAATGACTTTAACATCAGAGCCGCTTTCCGTCAAGGAGATACAAGACAGAGTATCGAAAGTAATCGGGCCGATTCCCACGTCATCCGTTCGTTCCTACCTTCGGCTGAACACACCGGACTTGTTTGTGCGTGAGAATCGCGGCGTCTACCATTTGAAATCGGAATTGCTGAGCGGGCAGCAGCGTGAAATGGCCGCGCTGCAAGATTGGGCAAAACCCGTCAGATTAGGGAAGGCCACGTTGTTTCATGCCGATTGCTTCGACTGGCTGGAACGGCAAAGCGATAACAGCATCCATGCGGTAGTAACCGACCCGCCTTATGGTTTGCATGAATATACACCTGAGCAACAATTAAAACTGAGAAAGGGACAAGGCGGTGTCTGGAGAATCCCGCCATCTTTTGATGGGCATGTGAGGTCACCACTACCGAGGTTTACCACCCTAAACGATCAGCAGCGAGATCAGCTACATTCTTTCTTTTTCCTCTGGGCCAGGTTGCTCCTTCCAAAATTGGTCCCCGGGGCGAACGTTGTCGTTGCGTCAAACCCGTTGTTGTCTCATATCGTATCATCTGCCCTTTCAGATGCCGGCTTGGAACGCAGGGGGGAAATCATCCGGCTTGTAATGACCATGCGCGGCGGCGACCGTCCGAAAGCGGCCCACGAAGAATTCAAAGATGTCAGCGTCATGCCCCGCTCCATGTGGGAACCCTGGGTGCTGTTCAGAAAACCCATTGAAGGCAGAGTGCAGGACAATCTGAGAAAATGGAAGACCGGGGGGTTTCGCAGGCCGGGCCATGATAGGCCCTTCGGTGATGTGATCGCCTCGGCGCCCACAAGAACGAAGGAACGCGCCTGCGCTCCTCATCCGAGCCTAAAGCCGCAGGAGTTTTTACGAAAAATCATACGTGGAGTGCTGCCACTCGGCGAAGGAGTGATTGTGGATACTTTTGCCGGCGCGGGCTCGACATTGGCGGCCGCCGAGGCAGTTGGATATCAGAGCATAGGGATTGAAAAGGACCAGCATTACTTCGATATAGCGCGCAAGGCAATTCCAAAGCTTATAAAACTGCAGACAAGCTGACAGCCTTAAAGTTTATAAATCCAATTCTTTCTAAGCTTCGCTATGCCATCCTTGTGAAGCGTAGCGGTTCGGGTGCCCAGCTCCCCTCTCGCATTCTTTCTGAAATCATCAACCGTGACTTTGCCTAAATACACCTCGGTGAACGTCATGGGCTTTCTCTTGGATGCCGGCTCGCTCTCGGTGTCAACGTCGTATACGAATACGCACATCCATTGATTTCGCGCACCATGGGTATCCACCGCCCCGCCGGATTTCCGTGTTGTTTTTATCTCAATACCATCCATGCCCGCCTTGACAGCATTGCCTGAATAGACCCCTTGCACAATGAGGTCCGGATGGCCGTTGAAATATTTGTTTTCCGTGAGTGTGCGGGAATGTTTCGACATGCTCGCGGTCACCATATCCGATAAAACACCTGACATAATCGCCGGTCGAAGCATGTCGTCAAGCCGTTGCAGTCCTTTTTTTGACAGATTGGAGTTCACATCAAAAAAGAAATCGTAAATATCCTGCATGGCCATTTCAAAATCCTTCAAACGCAGCTCATAGGGAAGTTGCGCTTTTCGGTTGAATTTGGTTGTATCAACGGTGTTTCGTGATAATCTCATATTGATTTTTCTATACCCCGCTTTTCCAGGTCCTGCCGTTTTATGCCGTTCTGAAAGGCAAGCGCACAAATCGCAATGGATTTCCCCTTTCATCCACTAATGTCTCATTGGTGCTTTTTGTGGCCGCCGACCAACATAGCGCTCAGATCATCCCGCCGGTGCTCCCAAACCCAGTCGATCCCCTCAGCTGCCACGAATCCGAGATAGCGGGGATCGAAATAGCCGCAGAAGAGCAGAATGAATCCGATATTTTCCCCATAGCGTTCCTTGAGCTGCGCAAATTTATCGGCTTCTTTCTTACGCCACCTGCTGGTGGTTGTCGCGTTTCCAGATGATTTGATCTCAATCACGAAAGGTTGGCCTCGCTTACTCGTGCGAGTCAGCTTCATCAAACAATCAGTAGGGGTTTTGGGGGTTCGTTTTCCCCCAATAGAGAGAGTGGGAGGAATAGTAAACGTGCCAGGCGGCATTGCATCAAAGTTACGGACCTCGTCGGACGCTATTTGCTTATATCCATGTCGCAAAAGCCATCTCTTGA
>JAJXTW010000142.1 GCA_021783455.1 Nitrospirota bacterium
GCCTTAACCCGCGAACTCATAATTCAAAACGGGAGGTGCGTCGGCGCCATCGTATGCCAGCAAGCGCTCAAAAAAGTGCTGGTCATTTCCGCGCGGGCCGTGCTGCTCGCCACCGGCGGCGCAGGCCGGCTCTATGAACGCACAACGAACCCCGCCGTCGCCACGGGCGACGGCATGGCCATGGCCTATCGCGCGGGGGCGGGTCTCGTGGATATGGAGTTCGTCCAGTTTCATCCGACCGCGCTCTTTCTCGAAGGCGCGCCGCAGTTCCTGCTTTCCGAGGCCATGCGGGGCGAAGGCGGCATGCTCCGGAACGTCGACGGACATCGCTTCATGGACGCCTATCACCCGGCCCGCGAACTCGCCCCGCGCGACGTGGTCACCCGCGCGATCCATGCGGAAATGATCGCAACGAAGTCGGCCCACGTATATCTCGATATGACGCACTTGAACGCCGAGTATATCGTAAAACGTTTTCCGCGCATCTACCGGACCTGCAAGGACTTAGGCATCGACATTTCCCACGAACCGATCCCGGTATCGCCCGCGGCCCACTACATCATGGGCGGAGTCAGGACCGACCTCTGGGGCGCCACGAGCGTCCCGGGCCTCTATGCCGCCGGAGAGACGGCCTGCACCGGCGTTCACGGCGCGAACCGCCTTGCGAGCAATTCGCTGCTCGAAGGGCTTGTCTTCGGCGAGCGGGCGGGACTCGCGGCCTCGCGTTATGCCCGGAAGCATTTTAGCAGGAAGCCAAACATACCGTCCTCGGCATTGCGGGAACTGCAGAAAGAACGGGCTTCAGGAAAACATCCACAGGTCGCGGAGATACGGACATCGCTGAGAAAACTGATGTGGGAAAAGGTCGGGATCGTGAGAACCAGAAAAGACTTGACGGCCGCGCTCAAACAGCTGCGGGAATGGGGCGCGACGATCAAAGGCCACGGACCGGGCCGGAGCATCTTCGAGCTCAAGAACATGATCACCACATCGACGCTCATTACACGCTCGGCCCTGGAGCGCGAAGGGAGCGTGGGCGCCCACTTCAGGAGTGACTTCCCAACCAAGGGAAGGAACTGGCGCAAACGCACGGTGATAACGAAATAGCATTTCTTGTGGAGATACGCGCTCGACGTGTGGATTCTTTATTCACAGATCATTTGTCAAAATGCCTTCACACAACCTTTGACAACGAACTTCTGTTTCCGTATAATCCTCTCACATCAACATGGTCGCGCCCGCGACTTTACAATCGAACTACGGAGGAATACTATGAATACTATGTATCAGGTTTGGATTGCGGTTATTGGAGCACTTATCATGGCAGGGGGGCTTGGCGGTATTTTTTATCTCATCATTAAGCAGAATGCCACGCTCGGCATCAGGGCTATCCAGTTCATCATAATCGTTTTTGTCGTGTGTCTGATGCTCATTCTTGGCGTAATGAACATTCTCGGCCGGGAGACTATCGGGACGATAATCGGCGTTATCGTGGGTTTTGGCATATCCACGTTTACGAAGGACTAATCTTAGCAGCCGTCATCTCCCGTTGCAATCATCACGGCAGGCCACCAGGTCTGCCTTTTTTATTACTCTTCAGGCAACCAGCTTCTTACTGGTCCCGGTATCTTTTCTCATCGCTCCTCCATCTTGTCCGTCGCGAGAAAGGGGATGGTCAGCATGCCCGGGATTGTCATGCAGCAGACAATAATGAAAAACATCTTATATCCAAGCGTCTGTTGGAGCCAGCCGCTTACGAAACCGGGCAGCATCATGCCGAGCGCCATAATTCCCGTCGAGATCGCGTAATGGGAGGTCTTGTACCTGCCGTTCGCAGAATACATGAGATAAACCGTGAACACCGTAAATCCCAGCCCGTAACCGAATTGTTCCAAAGCCACAAGCGGATAGACGAGCCCGATGCCCGGTTGCGCGTAGGCCATATACACGAAAAAGAGGTCGGGCAAATGCATGATGATGACCATGGGCCAGACGCACCGCTTGAATCCGTAGCGTGAGATGAGCCAACCTCCGAGGATCCCGCCGCCGACGAGGGAGACGACGCCCACCGTGCCGTAAACCAGTCCAACTTCTTTGGTTGTAAGTCCGAGTCCTCCGGCGCTGCCCTGGTCCAGCAAAAAAGGAGATACCAGCTTCAGGAGCATCGCCTCGCCGAGACGGTAGAGCAGGATGAAGGCGAGCATGACGCCGATCTTTTCCTGGCCGAAATAAGCGCGCATCACTTCAAGAAAAGAAGCCTCCTGTTTCCTTGCCTCAGCCGAATGTTCGCCGTCGGCCATTGGGAACGGCAGAATGAACTTATGATAGAGCGCGGCTGTCGCGAAAATCAAGCCGGAAATAACCAGGACCGTCGACCAGCTCCAGGCGATGTTGTTGCTCGATGTTTCGAGCATGCCGGCAACGTAGACCAGAAATCCCGTTCCGAAGATCATCGCCAACCGGTAAAAGCCCGCGCGCAGTCCCACAAACAGCGCCTGTTCCTTTTCGGTGAGCGCAAGCATGTAGAAGCCGTCCGTTGCGATATCGTAAGTCGCGGATATGAACGCTCCCGCGAAAAAGGCCGCCAGCGACAAGGCAAAAAATGATTCGGTCCGGAGCGAGAAGGCGACTGCCAACATGCAGAGGCTCATCGTCGCCTGGGTTGCAAGGATCCAGGTGCGCTTCGTGGAATACACGTCCACGAAGGGCCCCCAGAACATCTTGATGACCCAGGGCAGATAGAGCCAGCTCGTCCAAAACGCTATATGAGCGTTGTCAAGCCCCATCCGTTTGTACAAGATGACCGACACCGTGTTGATGAGCACATAGGGCAGGCCTTCGGCAAAGTAAAGGGTGGGCAGGAAGGACCAGGGATTGCGGGATGCGGGATGTTTAATCATGGTTTCTAGAGTAGCAAATTAACAGGGAAACATCCAGAGGAAAATACTGACAAACGGGAGGAGACAAGCGTCTCCCCGTTCGTTCGCCCTGCCGGACCGCACGAACAAAAAAAGACCCCGGTGAGTATCTTCGGGGTCTTCGATCAAATTGATTGGCGCTCAATGCGATAAATCCGGAACGGTATGCACCCATCCCTGTTTATGAAGTTTTTGCTACGTTGGACGCCTGAGGGCCTTTGTCACCTTGAATGATTTCGAACTGAACAACTTGTCCCTCAGAAAGCGTTTTGTATCCTTCGCCTTGAATGGCAGAATAGTGCACGAACACGTCACGTCCTCCGCCGTCGGGCTCGATAAAACCATACCCCTTTGATTCATTGAACCACTTCACTTTCCCCGTAGACATAAACCTTGCTCCCTCCTCGCTTGTTTCCGCGTGCTGGCAACTATACCCCGGCCAAACATATCGGAAACGGTTTTTAATTCAAAGGGAAAGAGTTCTCCTCTAGTCACCGCTGCTCTTTTCCCCGGCAAACCATGAATTACGTTGATATGAATGTGGAGAGGAAGAATAGATAGAATATGAGGATGTGCTTACGCGATAGGGCCCCTTAATTCAAGTATTTTACCGGATTCACGGGAAGACCATTCAAGCGTACTTCATAGTGCAGATGTGGTCCCGTGCTGGAACCGGTATCGCCGACATAGGAGATGATATCGCCGCGCTTGACATGCTGGCCCGCTTTCACATTGAGCCGTGAGTTATGTCCATAGACGGTTTTGCTGCCGTACCCGTGGCTGATCTCGACCATATTGCCGTACCCGGTGCTGAAACCGGCCCTAATCACGACGCCGTCTGCGGGCACCAGCACCGGCGTTCCGGTTTGGGCGGCAATATCAAGGCCTTCATGAAACGTGAGGATGCCGCTGAACGGTGAAGTCCGGTTGCCGAAGGGAGACGTGACCCAGCCGTGAACAGGCCATATCGAAGGAGTAGACGCAAAAAGCGAGCGCTTGTCCTCGAAATACTCCATCAGCATCTGAAGACTGGTTTCCTGCCGCGAAGCCGCGCCTTTGAGCTGCGTGAGTTCCTGGTGCATTTCCTTGAGCGCCTCTTCCTGTTTTTTCCCACCCATCGTTGCCAGATTCTGGAGGCCGAGTTCATCGGGTCCGCCGATACCGAGAACCTGCTGGGCCTTGTCCCGCGGCCCGAGGCTCACGACGCGACGCAGTTTGGTGTCAAGGTCCCGGAGCATGAACATCTGGCGTTTATAATCAAGGAGATTGAGGGCAAAACTCTGCACCTGCGCTTTTTGCTGCATTAATTCCTCGCGCACGGACTGCAGTTCCCATATTTTGTCTTTAACATCGTTGTATTCGTAGATAAGATAGAAGGAGAGGGCAAGGACCGCTGCGAAAGAAAGAAAAACGGTTTTGAGAACGGATTTCGATATACTCAAGGTCCGAACGCGTTCGTTAGGACCAGGCAGGAACATAAAGGTAAAATATTCTTTTTTCTTTTGCTTCCTGGACTTATTTACCCTCATTGTTCCTCCGAAAATAGGCGCAAACAACCACGTAAACGTTAACACAAAGGGCTTACAGAAGTCAAGATTTTATTCATTTATACATAAAATGCGCTTTTGTATAATACAACATATTGTGTTCTGATCATTTTAAAAAACAATATCTGGGGAGAACGGACCACGAGTCGCAGGATTCATCCCTTCGTTGTTTCACCGAGCCAGCGGAGGTACTCGGAGGAACCACCGACAATTGGGAGGGCGATCACTTCAGGCACGGTGTAAGAATGGAGCGCTTTTACCCGGTCAATGATGTGTTCAAGCAACGGCAGCCGGCTCTTCGCGATAAGAAGCGTCTCGCCCTGATCCTGCGTTTTCCCTTCCCAGAAGAACAGGGAGCGGATCTGCGGAACGATATTCACGCAGGCGGCCAGACGCTCGTCAACAAGCGCAGTCCCGATCCGGGCGGCCTCCTCCTTTGATGATGCCGTTATGAGCACGATAATTTCATTGGCCATGGCCGCCTCTGTCGCCTATTCTTTGCCGTACCCGCCGCCGATCCCCTTCAAATCCAGCATCGCCATAAACCTCGTCTCTCCCGGCGTGATAGAGTACGTCATCCTGACTCCCCAGCACTGCGGAGTGTAGCGCAAGGAGTAATCCTGCTCCGTGGTTTTCCTGTTTTCCATATCGCGCCACCACTGGGCGCCCAGGTGCCACTTTCCGAGTTTCACCGTACCACCGCCGATCAAGAATTGGGTCGCCGGGTTCCGCAATGACTGTTCGGACAGGTTCGCCGATGCCCTTTCGGTCGTGATCCCGAAGCCCACCGTGTGCGACGACAGGGTTCGATCGTAGGGGTCATAACTGGCGTTTCCCGTGAGCGAAAATAGTTTCGGTGTTTTTACGAACAACTCTCCGAGGACATCGGACCGCGTGTGGACCATGCTGCCCTGTTCTCGTGCGGCATTCAGGTCATAGGATTGAGAGAGCTTGAACACCATCAGATCGAAGGTCGTGTATGCAGAGGGGCCCGTCGACTCTTTGTAATGCGCCGTTAGACGGTTGATCAGCGAGAACGTCGTGGTGTTGGACGACGTTACGGCATCGACAGCATCGAACTGGGGGATGTTGCCCTGGTCGATGTGAGGAATATAGATGTAGGAGACCCCGGGCTCGATGGAATGTCTGATCCGGCCGATGCCGGCCTCGCCATCCGTGCCGTAAACCTTCGAAATCCGGGCGTTGAGATCTACGCCGGCGTAGGCAAATTTTCGCTCCGTCGGCGCCGCCGACGTAGCGCTCTCATCGTAAAACGTGGCACGGGCGCCCGCCCGCGGTGTAATGCTGAGACCGCTGCTTCCGAATGTCGCGGCGAACTGGGGGTTGAAGTCCATCCGCCTTATCCCGTCTCCATTCTGCCTCACGAAATTCGTAGCGGACCCTTCGAAGTCTAAATGGACAGGACCGCCGATCGTTTCCTCATAGATGGTATACCGGAGCTCCGGCAGTTTCTGGACCGTCTTGTCGTTCGGTTGCGTGAGGTCCGTTGAATACTGGCCCAAAAGATAGAGCGAAGCCGTGTCCCATCTCTCGACATAAAAGGCATTGGAATCAATATAGGGCTTGGATTTCATTTCCAGTCTTTTATCGAGATCGTAATAGTAGTGTTCATCGCTCACGAGATTAATATCGGCCCGGGCCGAGAGGTCCTCGGCAAACTCTTCCTGATGTTTGAACTGAAATTCCCATCGGGCCACGTTGGAATGGTTCAGGTCCCAGACCTTGGTATATACCTGCCCCATGGATTCACGGGAATTCATGTATCGATACTCGACGCCGGTGCCGTTGCCGGTGCGCGCCCGATAGTCCGAAGAGATCGTCATGTCCTTGCTGTCGGAGATGGCCCAGAAAAAAGCGTTCTCTACAAAGAATCCGTCGCGATTGCTGTAGCCGGGCACGGGAATCAGGAAGCCCGATTGTCTGCGCACGGGAAAAAGAAAATACGGGGTGTAGAGCATCGGCAGGCCTTTGATATTAAAAGATACTCCGCTGCCCGTGGCGTACCGATCCATGTCGATATCCATATCATCGGCTTTCAGAAACCATTCGTCCTCATCGCAGGTCGTGAACTCGCCGTGTTCGACGTGGTAAACGGACTCCGACCGGCGTTCTATCACATCCCCTTTTAAATGAAAATTGTCTTTTTTCATGAACAGGTCGCCTTTCGTGATGACCCCCTCGCTGGTGTTCAGGTTGACCTTCAGTTTATCGGCATGGATGACGTCGCCCGGGTCCTGGAGATACACGTGACCCTCGGCTGTAGCCTCTCCCGTTTTATTGTTCAGGATGACCTTGTCCGCTTCGAGCCGAGTGCCCTCCTGTTCGATCTTCACATGGCCCACGGCGGTATACACGTCGGTGGTCCGATCATAATCGAGCTTGTCCGCCGTAATGGTCACCGGGATTTTTTTTGGGAGTTCCTGAGCCGGGCCCGAGCGTGGAAAGCCGGCCACCAGGCCGGCAAGAAGGACCGCGGCAAGGACGAATGCGGCGCCACGTGCCCTCAGCATCCCCGTATGTCCTTCATCTTCTCCCTGCACATTCCCAACCCCGCATTCCGCATCACAAGTTCTCATCCCTTCAGACCCGACAGCGCCCGCGCCGGACGGGCATCGGGGAAAAAGTGAGCCCGCGCATCTCCGACGACATAGAGAGAGCCGGTGACCAGGATAAGATCGTCGGCAGTGGCCAGTCTTTGCGCCCGAACGATCGCCTCCCGAACAGTCTCAGTTGATTCGACGGAGGCATGCAGTTTCCTGATCTCCGCAGCGAGTACAGCCACATTCAGCGCCCGTGAATACTGCGGTTTCGTCACCACCACCCGGTCGGCAAGAGAAATAAGCTCGGAAAGAATGCCGTGATAATCCTTGTCGCCGAGAATGCCGATGACCAGCACAAGCCGGGAATAGTATTTCTTCAGGTCTCTAACGGCTTCGGCAAGCTTGCGCGCCGAGGCGGGATTATGGGCGCCGTCCAAATAGATG
>JAJXTW010000143.1 GCA_021783455.1 Nitrospirota bacterium
GATCTTATGAGAAAGCGGGCGTCGATGTCCGGTTCGTGGGCCATCCCCTTTCGGACGTAGTCCAATCGAACCTGACCAAGGACCAGGCGAAGAAAGACCTTGGGCTCGATTCCCATCGGAGAACCATAGCTCTTCTGCCCGGAAGCAGGACGTCTGAAATCGTCCATTTGCTGCCCGATATGCTGAAAGCGTCGCGGATCCTTGCGTCCCGGTTTAACGATTTACAGTTTGTTCTTCCTCTCGCACCGACGCTTGACCGGGGTTTTGTGCGCGCTTTTGTGGAACAGGCGCCCGATGTAGCGGTCCGGATGGTCGAAGGCAGGGTGTACGACGTGCTCAGGGCCTCGGACGCCTCGATCGTTGCTTCGGGAACCGCCACGCTTGAGACCGGGCTCATGGCAGTGCCGATGGTGATTGCCTACCGCATTTCGGCGCTCAACTATTTTCTGCTCACCAAAATCGTGCGCGGGGTGGAGAATGTCGGCCTCGTGAATATCGTCGCGGGCAGACGGATCGTCCCCGAACTGGTCCAGAACGATTCGACGCCGGAGAACATGGCGGATGCCATAACGTCCCTGCTGAGCGATTCCGTTTACTATAATCGTATGCAGAGCGATCTTGCGGGAGTAAGAACGCGATTAGGCGATTCTGGAGCGTCCGCGCGGGCCGCCTCGGTAGTCAGGGAAGTGCTGGCCCAGGCCGGATACTAACCATATGGAAATCTATAAGAGGCTTTTAATATATCTCAAACCCTACAAGGTCCGTCTTGCCTGGTCCGCGGTTTTCATGCTTCTGACGAGCGCCCTGATCTCTTTGCAAGCCTATCTTGTGCAGCCGGTCCTGGACAACGTTTTTTTAAACAAGAACATGAAGCTCCTGTTCCTCCTGCCTCCAGCGATCCTCATCGTGGTGATCCTCAAAGGGGCCGCGTCGTACGCCCGGGACTATCTTTTGGGTTATATCGGTCAGCGTATCGTCAATGATATTCGCGATGAGTTGTATTCGCACCTGACCTCTCTGTCCTTTGCGTACTATACCAGGACTCCGACCGGCGTGCTCATCTCACGGATCATCAATGATGCGAACCTTGTCCAGGGAGCGCTGACCCGCGCGCCTTCCAGCCTTGTCCAGGGTGTCTTTACCATGGTGGCCCTGATCGGGTACGTTATTTACAAGGACTGGCGTCTCGCTGCTTTCTCGGTGCTGGTCCTGCCGCTGCTCGGCATCGCGCTCTCGAAGTTCAGCCGGCGATTCCGGCGGACGAGCACGGAGATGCAGGAGCAATACGGCGGCCTGACGACGCACCTGCATGAAACGATCGCCGGAATTCGCATCGTGAAGGCCTTCGGCATGGAGCCCTATGAAAACAGAAGGTTTGCCGAGCGAAATAGAGGACTCTTTAATTCGCTTATGCGCATATTAAAGACCAGTGCGATCTCGTCCCCGATCATGGAGGTCATCAATACCTTCGGGATCGTGGTGGTCATTTTTGTGGGAGGCTATTGGATCATCCATGGCCGGATGACGGTAGGAGAGTTCTTTTCCTTCATGACAGCCTTGTACTTCCTGTACCGTCCGATCAAGGACCTGAATAACGTGAACAGCACCGTGCAGGACGGTGTGGCAGCGGCCAAGCGCATCTTCGAGGTATTGGACACGGCGCCCGAGATTTGTGACCGCGCAGGGGCAGTTACCCTTGTTCGCGATTTCCGGACCATCGAGTTTAAGAACGTATCATTCAAGTACGAAGAGGAACTGGTGTTGAAGGACATAAGTCTCAAGGTCAAGGCGGGTGAGACCATTGCTATCGTGGGAAAGAGCGGGGGGGGCAAGACGACGCTGGCAAACCTCATCCCCCGTTTCTACGACGTGAGCGACGGGTCCATCGCCATCGACGGCCGGGACCTGCGGGACGTATCCATCGCATCGCTTCGGTCCTTGATGGCCGTTGTCACCCAGCAAACGTTCCTATTCAACGACACGGTGAAAAACAACATTGCCTATGGCGATACGGCCCAGCCCTTTGATTGCGTGGTCAAGGCCGCGCGGTCCGCGTACGCCGATGAGTTCATTCAGGCGCTTCCGCGGGGGTACGAAACCGTGATTGGGGAGTCTGGCGTCAAACTTTCGGGAGGACAACGCCAGCGCGTAGCAATTGCACGGGCCCTGCTCAAAGATGCGCCGATCCTTATCCTCGATGAAGCCACCTCGTCCCTCGATACACAGTCGGAACGGGAAGTGCAAAAGGCCCTCGATACGCTCATGCAGGGCAGGACCAGCTTCGTTATCGCGCACCGCCTCTCAACCATCATGAACGCCGACCGTATCATCGTGCTCAAGGACGGCAGGATCGTGGAACAGGGCAGGCATGAGGAACTCCTGTCCCGGGGAGGGGAATACAAGAACCTGTACGAACAGCAATTCCGCGAAGAACCCTCCCCGAGGACGGTGTGATGCTGAGAGCGCGGCTTTTATCGTTTGTCGGCTGGATCATTCTCTCCCTGTGGAGCCGGACTGTCCGGATGCGGTTCGTGAACAGGACGGTTCCTGACCAGCTCACCTCGGAAGGGAAGAACTTCATCTATGCCTTCTGGCATGGACGACAGTTTCTCCTGTTCCACAGCCACCGGAATTCAGGAGTCGTGATCAATGCCAGCGAGAGCCGCGATGGTGAGATCCAGGCCGGGATCCTGAAACGGTTTGGCTTTGCCGTCGTTCGCGGTTCAAGTAAACGCAAGGGGCAGCGGGCGCTCCTCGGCCTGATCGACGGTTTACGAAAAGGCAGGAATATCGCGGTCGCTGTTGACGGCCCGCGCGGCCCGCTGCACGAGGCAAAACAGGGTGTGTTGTATGTGGCCGGGAAGCTGAACAAGCCGATCGTGCCGGTGATCACCAGTGCAAAACGCTACTGGATCCTCGAAAAGGTCTGGGATAAGTACCTGCTGCCGGCGCCGTTCACGACGGGGGTTGTTATCTATGGGGAGCCGATTACGGTCACGGGAACCTCTGAGGAGGTTCTTCAGGCAAAAGGAAAAGAATTAGAAGCGGCACTCAATGGGCTCATGGCTAGGGCGGACGATTATTTCAAAACGCAATCGTGAGGTCGATTCATGTATGTCATCTACAATATATTTCTTGTCGTCGCCACCGTTTTCCTGTCGCCGGTGGTGCTCTTTAAACTGATCACCGCGCCCAAGTACCGGGGCGGTCTGACCCAAAAGCTCGGCCGTCTGCGCAAGAGTGTGATGCGGGTGATCAAGGGTACGCGCCCCATCTGGGTGCATGCCGTGTCCGTCGGCGAAGTGATGGCGGCCCATCCGCTCATCCGGGAGCTTAAGAAAAAGTATCCCCATCGAAAACTCATTCTCTCCACGGTCACGGTCACCGGTCATTTTACGGCAAGCCGGAGGGTGCCGGAAGCGGATGCGATCTTCTATTTTCCTTTCGATTACCCCTGCATTGTCCGCAGGGTCATCAAGGGCATCAACCCCGAGATCGTGCTGGTTGCTGAAACGGAACTTTGGCCGAACTTCTTCCGCGAACTCAAACGGCAGGGCATTCCCTCTGCCGTCATCAACGGGCGAATATCGCCTCATTCCTACAAAAACTATCGGAAATTCAAAAAGTTTTTCGGAATGGTCTTTGACCAGGTGACGCTCTTTTGCATGCAGTCGGAGGAAGATGCCCAAAGGATCAAAGACATCGGCGCCAACCCGGGAAAAGTCATGGTGACGGGCAATCTCAAGTTTGACCAGAAAATTCAGGGGGCTCAGACCGGCCTCGTTGCAATTCCCGCAGGCAGAAAGGTCATTACCGCGGGAAGCACGCACCGGGGAGAAGAGGCAGCCTTGCTCGAGGTTTTTTCCCGGCTGCGCGAGAAGTATCCCAAGCTCCTTCTCATTATCGCGCCGCGTCATCCCGAGCGTTTCGACGAGGTGGAAGGGGTCATCAGCAGCGCCGGTTACGAGTGCCAGCGCCGGACGTCCTTCCGGGGGCCGGTCAAGGATGTGCTGCTCCTCGATACGATCGGCGAATTACGGTCGTTCTACGCAGTGTGCGACATCGCTTTTGTCGGCGGCAGTCTCGTCAAGGTAGGCGGACACAACCTGCTCGAACCGGCGGCAATGAAAAAGCCCGTCATCTTCAGCCGGTACATGTTCAATTTCAAAGAAATCTCCGAAGCCCTCATCTCCTCCGGCGGCGGCATTATGGTGAAAGACAAGGGTGAGCTCTATGCCGAGCTCAGTGCTCTCCTGACTGACGGCGAACGGGCCAAGAGCATGGGAGAGCGCGCTTTCCGGGTGATCGAGGCCAACACGGGCGCTGCAAAAAAAACCATCGAGGCCATCAGCAGGTTGATCGTTGCTCACTAAGTCCTTTGTTGAAGATCTGATGTACGGCAGAAGACAGTCGCCGCTTTTCGGCGCTGTTCTCTTTGCCCTCTCGCTGCTGTACGGCGCACTGATCCGTTTGCGTTCTTTGCTCTTTCGGATGAAGCTGCTGAGGAGCAACAAACTTTCCTGCCCGGTCATCTCCATAGGAAATATCACGCTCGGCGGCACCGGGAAAACGCCGGCTGTCATCGCTGTCGCGGAATTTCTGGCCAAAAGCGGGAAACACCCCGTCGTGGTCAGCCGCGGGTACGGGCGCAAGGACGAATCGCAGGTGGAGGTTGTGTCAGACGGCCGATCCCTCCTCGTGAACGCACAGACAGGCGGCGATGAACCGGTTCTGCTTGCATCAAGGCTTCCCCACGTGCCCGTTGTTGTGGGGAGCAACCGGTATCAAGCCGCTCAGCACGCCCTTCAACGTTTCCCCGTTGATGTGGTCATTCTCGATGACGGATTTCAGCACCAACGGCTCAGGAGAGCTCTCGATATCGTCCTCGTGGACGCAACAGAACCCTTTGGCAATGGAAAATTGTTTCCTGCCGGTATTCTGCGGGAGCCGGTCTCGGCACTCGGACGCGCCCAGGCAATAATCGTCACCCGGACCGATAAAAAAGAGAGTATGGCCGGGCTCCTGGAATCCATCAGGCGCACTACGCAGGCGGAGATATTCACTTCTCGGCATCGGCCGCTTGACCTCGTGGATTGCTCCACCGGTGAAAGGAAACCCCTCACGGCCCTTCGCAATGTAAAGGCCTTTGTTTTTTCCGGTATCGCGCGACCCTTGTCATTTACCTCTTTGCTGACTTCACTCGGCGTCTCCATTGCAGCGGAAAGCGTCTATCCCGATCATCATCACTATCAGAGGTCGGACCTTGCCAACATCTTCAAAAAAGCCGCCGACGCCCGGGTCAACATGATCATCACGACGGAAAAAGACATGGTTCGCCTCAAAGATCTGAGGCCGGAAGGGATCTGGGCGCTTTGCATCGAACTTGATGTTATTGAACGTAACGAGTGGGAACAATTTCTTTCGAGGATGTTATGAAGAGAGCTGTTTTTCTTGACCGTGACGGTACTGTAAACGAAGAAGTCGGATATCTGCGCAACGCGGCTGATCTCCGTTTGATTCCCGGGGCAGGAGCTGCTATCAAGCGTTTGAATGACGCAGGCCTTCTGGTCATCCTGGTGACGAACCAGTCAGGAATTGCGAGGGGATATTTTTCGGAAGAGCAGCTTCTTGAAATTCATGAACGCTTGAAGCAGATGCTGCAACAGGACAACGCACGGCTTGATGCGATTTATTACTGTCCGCACCATCCCACAGCAGGTAATTCGCACCATACCAAAGAGTGCGACTGCAGAAAGCCGGGGACCGGTCTGATCGATCAGGCCAGCCGGGACCTCGATATCGATGTGAAGCAATCCTACGTTGTCGGAGACAAGTGGAGCGACGTGGAGCTCGGCCAGAGGGCCGGGGCGCACTCCATTCTCGTCAGGACCGGCTACGGGGCCGACGAGGAAGGGAACATACGGCCTGATTATCTCAAAGAGCCCGATTTTATTGCCCATACCATCAACGAAGCTGCGGAGTGGATCATCGAGCACGTCAAAAAGGACAGTCGGTGACAACGTCGACGAAAAAAATACTCGTCATGCGCTACCGGTTTATCGGCGATACGGTGTTGACCGTGCCGTTCCTTCGAAATCTGCGCCGTGCCGAGCCCGATGCCTTCATCGCATGGATGGTGGCGCCAGGTTCCTCTGACGTTGTGAAAGGGATCCCCTATGTTGATGAAATGATTTACTGGGACCCGGTGACGATTCATGCCGACAGCAGGGGCGCTCATCGCACTCTTTCGGCTAAGTTTGCTTTCCTCCGGGACCTTCGGCGTCATCATTTCGATAAAGTGTATGTGCTCAAACGTTCGCTCTCAAGCGCCATTATGGCGTGGTTATGCGGCGCTCCGAAGCGAGTGGGATTTGATACCGAGGGACGGGGCATGTTCCTGACAACCCGGGTGCCCTATCACCATAATCAACATGAAGTAAAAAATTTTCTGAATATCCTGAAAGCAGACGGGATAACGGTAACAGACGACTTTCTCGAAATCTGGACGAATCCCGATGAAGAGAAACGCGTCCTCAGCCTGCTAACCGGTGCCGGCATTGACCTTGCCCAAGGGATTGCCGCAATCCATCCTTTTTCCGCTGTCCGGCAGCGGGGGTGGCCTTTTGAGAATTTTGCAGAGCTTGCCGGGCGGATCAGCCGGGAAACGGGTTTGCGGCCTGTCATCCTCGGCGGACCGGGCGATATCCAGGAGTTTGATAAAGTGAGGCACTTGTTCGGAAACGGGATTATTGATCTTGTTGGTAAATGCAATTTGCGTGAAACGATAGCCCTTTTAAGGCAATGCGCACTCTTTGTGGGCAACGACAGCGGCATTATGCACCTTGCAGCTGCGGCCGGCACACCGCTTGTGGCGCTCTTCGGACCGCAGTCGCCGGTTAAATTCGGCCCCTGGAGCGATTGCGCAAAGGTCATTTACCAAGGGCTGCCCTGCTCGCCCTGCCGCCAGAAGTTTTTTTCGGAATGCGAGCCCTCTCCGCGCGGGAGGCCTGCATGTATGGAGGCCATATCGGTGGAGGAGGTTTTTCAGGAAAGCGTTAAGATTTCTGAGCAAGGAAGAAAACAGTAACGCGGCGACTCCCGTTCTACCATTCCGCCTCATCCTGAAGCAGGTTTGGAATTGGAAAAACATTTTGACTTTAAAAGGTTGCTGTGATATAAGTTCATCGAGATATCACCACATATAAACGACCACATCCAGGCGAAGGGAATCCCGTGAAAATCGGGAGCGGACCCGCCGCTGTAATCCCGGCCCCGTGAAAGCGGGGTCAATCCATCACCAGTAAAGGCCACTGATCACGCCAAGCGTGATTGGGAAGGCAGGTGAGGGTGGGAGAGCCAGAAGACCTGCATGGATGTCCTCGCACAGTCTTCGGCGCTAAGATAATGTGTGGGTTAATATTCCTATTAATCCCC
>JAJXTW010000144.1 GCA_021783455.1 Nitrospirota bacterium
CACGGGAAGGTCGGGCAGCATGCCGATGGTGATGGCGCGCTCGACGTCGATATACCGGCCGAAACCTCCCGCGATGTACAGCTTGTGCACGTCGCCGAAGCCCAGGCCCATGTGGGAAAGCAGCGTTGCAAAGCCTGCGTAGATCGCCGCCTTGGCGCGGATCAGGTTGTCCAGGTCCGCCTCGGTGATCACGATCTCCTTGTTGATGGCCGATTCCACCCGCCAGGCAAGCACGTATTCCAGCCCGTTCTCCCCTCTCCTGATGCGCTTTGACCCGAGCTCTTCCCGGATCTTGCCCTTCTGATCGATGACTCCGCAGAGATACATTTCAGCCAGGATGTCGATCATACCCGAGCCGCAGATGCCGATCGGTTTCACGTCGCCGATCACGCGGTAATTGACCTCATAGGTTTTCGGGCTGATTTCGACTTCCTCGATGGCCCCTTCCATGGCGCGCATGCCGAACTTGATCCCGCTCCCCTCGAAGGCCGGGCCCGCCGAACACGCCGCGGTCACGAGCCAGTCCCTGTTTCCAAGCACGATCTCGCCGTTCGTTCCGATGTCGATGAAGAGCGACACCGCCTCCTGTTTGTGGATCTGGGACACCAGCACGCCCGCGGTGATGTCGCCGCCCACGTAGCTCGCCACGTTCGGCATGGAATAGACCATGGCCTGCGGGTCGATCTGGAAACCGATGCTCTTGCCGCGGATGAGCGGGAAAAAGGTGGCCACGGGGATGTACGGCTCTTCCCGGATGAACTGCGGATCGATGCCGTAGAAAAGGTGGGTCATCGTCGTGTTGCCGGCCACGACGATGTAGTCGATCATGCCCGGCGGCACGTTGTTTTTCTCGGCCAGCTCGCCGAGCATGGTGTTGATATTGGTCACCACGAGGTCCTGGAGCTCCTTCAGGCCGTTCCGTTCCGTGGCATAGACGATGCGGGTGATCACGTCGTCGCCGCACTTGACCTGGCTGTTGTACGTCGACGAGGTGCCGAGGATGTGGCCGTTCGTCATGTCCACGAGGTAGACGACGACGGTCGTCGTGCCGATGTCCACGGCCGCGCCGTACCGTTTGCGCGTCGTTTCCCCGGGGTAGAGGTCGAGCACTTCGAGCACGGCGCCGACATTGAAGGCCGAAACCGTCACCTTCCAGTTGCCTTCGCGCAGCACATGGGGCAGTTTGGTCAGCACCAGGTAGTTCATGTGGAGATGGGACGCATCGAACCCGGCCTTGTCGAGGGCGCGCCGCAGCCGCTCGTAGTCGGCGATGTTGTCGTCGATCGTGGGAGGGCTGATCTCGAGGTAGGCCCGGCTGATGCGTGACTCCAGGCACCCGCCGGCCTCCTGCATGAGTTTCATGATCTCTTCGGTCCTGGCGCCGGTCGCGATCTTGTGCTTGGCCTGCATGCGCGACTCTTGCGGGATCTCGACGATGAGGTCGCTTTTGACCTGGGAGTGGCAGGCCAGCACGTAGCCGCGCTTGATCTCCTCGGAAGAGAGGTAGGAGTTCGACTTGCCCCGCTCGACCGTTCCCTCTTTGATCACGACCTTGCACTTGCCGCAGTTGCCTTTGCCGCCGCACGACGAGAGCACGTACACGCCCGCGGCTTTCACGGCCTTGAAGAGATTGGCGTTGTCGTCGACGCTCACCGTTGCGTTGTCGGGAAGAAAGGTCACCGTTCGTTTCATGAGCTGAATATAGCAGGGCGCTGAAAAAGGGTCAAGCGGATTCTGGGCGGGAATGCCTTGCGGAGAACGCGGTTTGGGCCGAAGGACCGTTTTGTTTTATCGGATGCATTGACATCGTCCCGGAAATTCATTAGTATAGGGCCGTTTCCGATGAACGCGATGACGACTCGAAAAATACTTTTACTGGCCGCGGCATTCGGTATCGGCTTGTTTCTCTTCGGCTGCGCCTCTGCGCCGGTAAAGCCCGGGACCGGATACACTCCTGCCATCGGCGAGAAGGCTGCGAAGACCGCCGTGTCCATGATCGGAAGGCCCTATAAATATCGCGGCGACAGCCCGGAGGGGTTCGATTGCAGCGGCCTGGTGCGGTATAGTTATTTGGCGGCAGGATTGGAAGTGCCGCACAGCACGAAAAAATTGAAGAACCTCTCCCGCCCGATAGGCTTAAAAAAAGTGCGCCGGGGCGATCTGCTGTTCTTTAAGGAGAACGGGAAGAAATACTCCCACGTCGGCATTTACCTCGGGAACAGCCTTTTTGTTCATGCCCCAACCACGGGACAGAAGGTCCGCAAAGACAGCCTTTCCAATCCGTACTGGAAAAAATCCTTCATTGAAGCAAGAAGATTTAATTAATTCCCCGCTCCCCGCGATACGCTACTTCTTCGCCTTCTTCGCTCCCTTTTTCCCGGCCTCGCGGTCCTGCTTCGCCATTTGCGCCAGTCCGCTCCACAGCCCGTAGAGCAGGACCTGTACCCCGATAACGACCAGAAAGCCGGCGCGCATGACGTAGCCCATGGAGTCGGCAAGCCGGACGGTTGCGTCCTCCATCGTCCGGTAGAGAATGAGCATGGTGGTCATGGAGTTGATGAGCGTAACCGCCGCACCGGCGAACACCCCTTCGAGAATGGCATTGCCCTTCGAGGTATGGCCGATCCAGCTGCCCGTCACGAAACTGGTGATGATGGCAACGAGCGCGAGCAGGTAGACGCCGTCGTGCGCAATGAGCCAGGGATGCTCGCCCCGCAGGAAGGCGCTCACGGTCTCGATGCTGAATGTGCCGTAGATGTCGCTGAAGGACTGCCCGCTGTAGCGGATGAAGAGCGCCACGAGGAAGAGCTCAACGGAAAACTTGACGACAAAGGAGACGGCCACGTCCGTGATGACCTTGCCCGAAGTGATCCCCGCCTCGGCATCCGCAAGAGCGGTTTTCGTCTCTTCTTTCGGGAGCGGGCCCCCCCGCTGAGATCTGCCCTTTTTCCGGCGTTCAAGGACCTCGTAGACGATGGCGTAGAGGATGGGGACGAGGGGAATGACCTTATTCGTGTAGAATTCGAGGTCAAGAGCGCGGCTTGCGGCCACGAAACCGATGGCGCTTCCGATTGCTATGGTAAAGCTGAGGAAGAGGTTGCCCATTAGGATTGGATTATATCATGCCGACCGTTATCGGATAAGATCGTAACAATAACCAGCAGGACACGAGGCCGGGTCCGGAGCGTTGCGTGCTTATTCCCGACTCCTTCCTTCTGACTTCTTACTTCCGACTTCCCACGTACGCTTCCAGCTCTTTATAAAAAGCCTTTCCCATGAACGTCTCGATCGTCTTCTTCAGGCTCTTGTACATGGGCAGGCCGGAGGGCTCGGTCATGCACTTGATGTGGTTCAAATAGGGCGTGTCCTGGATGGACATGACTTTTTTGCCTTCCCCGGTAGTGTAGAACGCCAGGGGATATTGAACACAGTCGGCGAATTTGAACTCCTCCCATACCATCCCCTTCTCAATGGCATAGCTGTGCACACTGCAGTACCGCATGCCTTCCTTGTTGGTATAGATCAGGGAGCAATCGTTGTTGAACAGGAGCACGCAGCGGAAGTCCTGGCCTCCGAAGTCCCTGCGGATGGCCTGGGCCTCATCTTCGTGGATCACGCACCCCGTGGGGCACTGGGTTTTGCATGTACCGAGGATCGAACCGTTCTTTTTGATCGCCTCGCGGTTCTCCGGGGACAGGTAGGCGAGGATCCCCTCCAGGTGCTCCTCGACTTTCTTCGCCTCCTGGGGCGGAACAATGCAGGAACGGTAGCAGCACATGGACTTGCAGCCGTATTTTTCCACGTCGCAGGTGTAGGGACGGGTGAAAATCTCCGGATTGACGAGTACGGAAGCGATCTCGACAAAGCCTTTTTGGTCAGAAGACATGAAGGAACCTCCAGCAACAGAAGTAAGAGGCCGGAAACCGGAATTCGGAGAGGCTCCCAACCCGATTTTGACGCTCCGGAAACTCCCCTTCGGGAGTCCGAGAACCAATATTAAGACAGTTGGGAATCAATGTAAAGTTTTTTTTCATTGAAAGCGATTTTCTCTTGCATTCGATGGAAAAAAGAGTATATTGCGTTTCAAAAAATGAGCCCGAAGTTGCCTCATCTCCGGTCTCGCAGAGCATCGAGTGCGGCTCACGAGCAGCTGAAGAAAAAAGTGAGCACGGATTGTTTTTATTCTTGACAAAGAGCAGTATTTTTGATAAATGACAACTAACTTTTGATGTTGTTGGCGCCGTCTGAAGTCAAGGCGGGTTGGAGTCTAACAATGAACCCTTCCGCGAGAGCGGGAGGCGGTGCTCGCGGAGATCCCGGCAATGCCGGGAAGCTTGTGAAGCGGGCGGAGAAGGAGGTAAACAGGTTGCACGCGTTGGGGACCCACCTATTGTTGGAGTTGAAAGAGTGCAATTCCAAAACCCTGGGCAACTTAGAGTTTGTACAGGAAACACTAAAAAATGCCGCACTTGAGGCAAAAGCGACCATTGTTGAAGTCGCTTTCCACGAATTCAGCCCCTTTGGCATCAGCGGGATGGTCGTTATCGCGGAATCCCACCTTGCCATCCACACCTGGCCGGAATACGGCTATGCCGCAGTCGATGTTTTCACCTGCGGAGACCTGATAGATCCCAGGGTCGCCGCAAAATTCCTCATTGAAAAATTCGAGTCCAAGAACCCCTCCATCATCGAGATGAAGCGGGGAATCCTCGGCCATGAGAAGCTTCCGCACAAGCCGATCGTTCAGGGAGAACTGGTCACCGCATGATAGAACCAAAAAGCTACAAGTGGTTCATTGAGTATACGAGTCCCCAGGAAGGGCATATCCACGGGATCCGTACTATTCATTACGCAAGCCAGACCAAGTACCAGAGCATGGAGATCATGGAAAGCGGGAGCTATGGCCGGTGCCTCGTTTTGGACGGGAAGATGCAGTCGTCCGCAACAGACGAGTTCATTTACCACGAGGCACTGGTCCATCCTGCGCTTTTGACCCATCCGAACCCGAAACGAGTCTTTATCGTTGGCGGGGGAGAAGGCGCTACGCTCCGGGAAGTGCTCCGCCACAAGTCGGTAGAATACTGCATGATGGTGGACATTGACCAGGAAGTCGTCGAAAAATCAAAGGAACTCCTGCCCGAGTGGCACCAGGGCGCTTTTGACGACCCGAGAACGGACCTTCGGTATATGGATGCACGCAAGTATCTTGAAGAAACCACCGACACCTATGATGTCATCATTATCGACATTTCCGAGCCTGTTGAGGAAGGACCGGCCTACCTCCTGTTCACGCGCGAGTTCTACGAGATCGTGAAGGAGCGCCTGACGCCTGACGGAACCATCGCCTTACAGGCCGGCACCACGGCCCTGCACCAGCTTTTGAACTTTACCGCGGTAAACAAGACCTTGAACGCGGTGTTTCCCGTTGTCACGCCCTATAATGTCTGCATTCCGTCCTTCGGCCTGCCCTGGGGCTTTACCCTGGCGTCCAAGAACCTCGATCCCAGCAAGTTCACTCCCCAGCACGTGGATGAGCTGATAAAAAAGCGGATCAAGGGCGAGAACCGGTACTACGACGGCATCACGAACCAGGGCATGTACATGCTGCCCAAGCACATCCGCAAGGCCATGGCGGAAGAGACCAAGATCATAGAGGACAACGCCCCCCTCTTTACGTATCATTGAAAACCATGAATCCTCCTCCTACCAGATTCGAGGATGAGCAGTTTCGAACCCCCCTGTTTGACGCAATGGTCAATCTTGCGGAGAGCCGCAAGGTTTCCTTCCATACTCCCGGACATAAAAGCGGCAAAGGCATAGCCACCCGGTTCCGCAAATTCGTGGGACCGCGCGTCTTTTCCATCGACCTCACAACCCTTGATGAAGTTGACTCGCTCCAGAACCCGACAGGTGTGATCAAAGAAGCCCAGGAGCTGGCTGCCAAGGCCGCAGGGGCCGATCGTTCCTATTTCCTGGTCAACGGGACGACCGTGGGCAATCACGCCATGGTTGCGGCCACGACCGGACCGGGCGACAAGGTCCTGATCGCCAGAAACTGCCACCGCTCGGTCCTGACCGGGCTCATCATGAGCGGGGCCCAGCCGATCTTTTTTCAGCCCACGTTCGACCGCGACCTTAAACTGACCCTGAACATGAAGTTCGAGACCGTCAAAGCCGCCATTGACGCAAATCCCGGCGCCCGCGCGCTTTTGATCACCAGCCCGAACTACTACGGGCTCTGCGCGGACATCGAAAGAATCATCCCCTACGCCCGCGAGAAGGGCCTCATGGTCTTCGTGGACGAAGCACACGGCCCGCACCTTAAGTTCAACCCCAAGCTCCCCAAATGCGCTCTTGAAGCCGGAGCGGACATGTGCGTTCAATCCCCGCACAAGATCGTGGGCGGCATGACCCAGGCCTCCATGCTCCACGCAAAGGCCGGCAGGGTCAACATCGACGACGTCACGAACACCTTAAAGCTCCTCCAGACCACGAGCCCATCCTATATCCTGATGGCGTCCCTCGACCTGGCCAGGATGCAAATGGCCACGGAAGGCAAAAAACTCCTGAACCGGACCATCAAACTGGCGGAAGACGCGCGCGCCGAGATCAACAGGATCCCGGGCATCACCTGTTTCGGCAAGGACCGGGCAAAACAGGCCGGCATGGCGGACATGGACGTTACGAAGATGACCATTACCGTGTCGGACCTTGGGCTCTCGGGCTACCACGTGTCCCAGGTGCTGAACCTCCGCTTCGGCATCCAGGTCGAGATGGCTGACCCTTTCCATGTGCTCGTGATCGTCTCGATCGGAGACCGCCAGGACGACCTGAACCGTCTTGTGGAAGCACTCAAAATGATTTCCGCGGAAACTGGGCTTCAGGGAGCGCTCCTGCCGCTCGACAAGGTCCATCCGCCCATGCTGCAGAACCGCTTTGCCATGACCCCGCGCAAGGCCTTCTATTCAGACAGCGAGCTCGTTGATGTTCATGACTCCGTGGGCAGGGTCTCGACCGAGATCGTGACCGTCTATCCCCCCGGCATCCCGCTCCTCGTGCCGGGAGAAGAGATTTCCCAGGACGCCATCGACTACCTCAGGAACATGGCCGGCCTCGGCGCCATCATCGACGGCTTGAACGAAAACAACTCCCTTGTGCGCGTAGCAAAGGCGTAACGCCTTACCCTTTCCCGTAATTCCAGATGGCTGCGGCCTGCCTTCCAGCCTGTCCGCTCATTCCCTCATCCGTCATCCCAGCCATCACTGCTCACCAACAATCGAAATTTCCCTTCCGGAGCGAACCCGCTTCCTGATTTCATTGCTTTCATTGAATTTTGACAAAAATTATTTGGCCAAATAAAAAATGTAGTAACCCGCAATCAGCGAATTGCCCTCCCGGTGTATCCTCCCGCCAGTTAGT
>JAJXTW010000009.1 GCA_021783455.1 Nitrospirota bacterium
CGTAGTGGTCGCCTGTGAGAGGGCTCTTTGAGCGGGCTTCTGAGCCACGGGTGACGGCGCGCTCGGGGCTTTAGCGGAATCCGAGCAGCCGGCCAGTACGACTCCGGATGACAGCACCATCATCAAAAAAAGTACCAGCTTATTTGGTTTTCTTGGTTGCTTGACCTGCATCAACTTTTTTCTCCACTGCCGCAAACGTCATGGCTTGGCAATTGATTTCAATGACCATGGAGCCATTTGCCGCCATTTTCGCGTTGCCCATTTTTATGTTCAGTATATTCACGATACGGGTCAACTTACCGACGCGGTCAAAAAAAGATGCCGTATTATGGTACCCTCCGGTCAGTACAAGAGTGATCGGTATCTCTTCATAAAGACCGCTGGAATGCGTTCTCCGTTTATCAGGCTTCCAGAGCTTGAGAACAAGGCCCGATTGATTGACCAAATTCTGTATCTGTCTCAACAAACCGGAAACCTCGGATTCGGGAGGGAGCTGCGCCGTGAGCACAACCAGGCGCTGCTCCAGGCTCTTTACTTCCGACCTGAGTTCGTCAAGCTTTCTTATTTTATTGTCGTTCTCGCGTATCTTTGTCTGAGTCTCCGCGAGAGATGTCTCCAAAGTCGTTATTTGCGTCTTCATGGGTATTTGAAACTGAACAATGTAGCCGCTCACCAAGAGGACGATAACGACAATTAACGCGATCAGTCTTGTTTTTGGGGGGATCTTCTGTATTTTATCTAAGTAGGAAGCCATTAGAGCCCTTTGTAGACAAACTGAAGTTTATACCTGTAAATATCAATACTTTCCTGTTTTGCCTGACTCGTTTCGAGCAAGTTAACGTCCGAAAGAAAACGTGAAGCTTTCAGATTTTCGACAAATCTCACGATGTCGTCATTCGAAAACCCCGTCCCCTCGATGTTGATGTTATTGTTGCTCTCCGTAAGCGAAACGATATTCACTCCCTTCGGGAGCGCCTTGCTGAGCTCATCGAGAAGCCGGACAGGACCGGCTTGATTTTTTTTCAGTTTTTCGATAATATCGATTTTTTCGGACACTTTCTTCCGTTCTTCTTCGACATTCTTGACTTCCTTCAGCATGTTCTCTTGTTCGTGGACACGTGCCTGTGCTGTGATATTTTCTTTTTCCAGGGTGGCAATCCGGTCTCTCTGATTTTTCCAAAAAAACCACATAACGATCATGGTTAGGACGATAACCAACACAGCAAGAAACAACTGCTGCTGCAGATCGGTGACTTTCTTGGGAGCCTTTTTCTTGGTAGGCAGAAGGTTTATTTTAATCATCTATCCCCCGGCCTCCTGATCGCCAACCCCACGGCAACCGCGCACAGAGGAGCGGATTCTTCAATGATCGCAGCGTCAAACTTTTTGGGGTCAATTTTGACGTTTTTGAACGGATTCGCCACCTCGACGGGAATTTCAAGCCGCTCGGACAGAATCGACGTGAAATGTCCGATGAGCGCACATCCGCCGGAGACAAAAACCCGGGAAACTTGTTCGCTGCCGGTCGTGGATCGGAAAAACTCGAAAGACCGCTGAGTTTCGGCCACAATGTCTTCGGTGACCGATGACATTACCGCCGAGATCTGGTCCTTGTCCGCACCCTCCACGCTTTCTCCGCGCTTTACTTTTTCTGCATCTTCATTGGTTAAACCAAAATCCCTCTGCAGTCCCTCGGTATATCGGTTGCCGCCTACGGTAATATCACGTGTGAAGATCGACATGCCGTCCTTCAGAATGTTAATGTTCATGACCGAGGCGCCTATATTGAGCAGCGCAGTGGTGCCCGCCTCAATATCATAGTTAAGTTCATACATATTCGCCAGGGCAAAGGCATCAACATCCATCACAACCGGATCGAGTCCCGCTTCCTTGACAAGGTTCACGTAATCGTTAATTTTATCCTTTTTAACGGCCACCAGAAGGACATCAGCCTGCCCCTCGGTTGCGCCGGCGCCAAGTTTCTGGAAGTCCACATTCACATCATCGATGGAGAAGGGAATGTACTGCTCGGCCTCCCACTTGATGGATTCGGCAAGCTCTTCATCGGTCATATCGGCCACAGAGACCCTCTTGATGATTACCGAGCTGCCGGAGACCGAGATAACAACTTCCTTTGTCGCGACCTTATGGGCGGCAAGAAGTTCCTTGATGGCGTCAACAACGCGCCCGGCGTCCATGACCGCACCTTCCACGATGACCTCGGGAGGCAGCGGTATCATGCCGAATTTCATCAGCTGGTAGTTTCTATTGGATCCCTTCAGTTGAACAAGCTTAATGAAGGTCGATCCGATGTCCAGCGCGATAGGCTCTATCTTTTTTGAAAAAAACATCCTGGCTCCGACTCACGAAGATTCGCCAAATTACCCGGCGTTCTTACCCTTTATGATTTTCTCTATGGCCTGCAGGTTGTGTTCATTATAAATTCTCCATCCGCGCCAATCCCGCCCAACCCCGCGCAACAAGCCCTCGCTCTCCCACCGAAAAAGCGTCGCGCGGGAAATATCATAGCGGTTGCAGATCTCGCTGGTTTTGTATTGCTTCGGTATTTTGCGGATGGCCATGGTACCCTCTCTGGAAAGCTTACTAACATTGATTATAGTAAGTATGGTTATTAGGATACCTATAAAAAAGATATTGTCAAGGAATATTTTTGGTTTTTAAACTTTTTTGCTTGGGGACAGCGACGGCATGAATCGTTCAAAGGATCAGAGGACGAAAAAAAATATGGTAATATAATGGCAGATGCTGCCGGCAAGTACGAAAAAATGGAACACTCCATGACCGTGGGGAATTTTTTTGTCCAGGGCATAGAAAACAACGCCCAGAGTATAGAACAAACCGCCGGCTATCATCCATGCAAGACCTGCTGCCGGCAAAGCTCGTACAAGCGGGCGGATGAAAATAACGACCAGCCAGCCCATGAGCAAGTAAATGACAAGCGAGAGGACCCGTTTCTTCGTTTTCCAAAAAATTTCCTGCGCAATCCCCGCGATTGCCAGCCCCCAGACAACGCCAAAAATGAACCACCCCCAGAGCCCCCGCAGAGTGACAAGCGTAAAGGGCGTATAGGTTCCGGCTATGAGCAGGTAAATGGCCGAATGATCGATTTTCTGGAAAAATGCCTTCGCCTTGCCGCGGATGCCGTGATAAACGGTCGAAAAAAAGTAAAGCGCCACAAGGGTGACGCCGTAAACGCTGAAGCTGACGATTTTCCAAGGATCGCCCTTTATGCTCGCCAGGACAACGAGCACGATGAGGCCGGCTAGCGCCAACGCTGCGCCGGCAAGATGTGTTAACGTATTGAGACGCTCATCCCGATCCATCATTCCGACACGTAGTATAGCATCAATCCGTCTTTCAAGCAATGTGCTCAAGGGAGAATCGACGTGAGCAAATCTTGTGGGTTTTCCTTCTCACACCAGTGCCCACGCGCTTGCATGGGTCGATACGGCTGGCAAAGCTTGCAAACAACTCATCTCGAAAGTCAAAAGAAGGATTTGCGAGCTTCCGTTGTCTGCTGACAACTCTCTCTGATGATGCCATTGCGCTGCGCTAATCAGCCACCTCCATGCGGCTGCGCCGAACATGCTCGGCGCACAAAAAAGGAGAGGCGAAAGCCTCTCCTTGGAAGATGGTGCTGTTCTGTTTTAGGTGTTTTCTCCGTGGGGCGTGGCAAAGGAAGCCGCACGGCGTGCCGCCATATCCATGAGCACACGCTCGGTGCCGAAACGGCCCGACTCGTATTTGCGGATCTTCAGTTTTTCCCGCGCAGTGTCGATCAGCTTCAACGCCAGTTCGAGGATCTTTCCAGGATCTTCCTCAAAGTAGAACCCGGCAGTCACCATGTCCCACCACTTGTTTTCCATAATGTCCTTCAGCGTCTTGCTTGCGCTGACGGGCGAGCCGGCGCCGAAGATGATCGGCACGCCGGAGGCCGCGAAATAAGTACCAATAGCAATGGCCTTCTCGCTCATCCACTCAGGGGCAATGCCGACTGCAGGCAGACCGCCGATGTCGTCACCCAGCCCGCCCGCTTCCGCAATATGGGACGCAATGGTCAGGATGCGCGAGTTATCGACGCAGGATCCGAGATGAAGCACCGGCGGAATGCCGATGGCCTCACAAACCTCGCGAAGTCCCGGTCCCGCATTATCAAGCGCCATCTCCGGAGTCATATAGCCCGCTTTCGCCGAAGCATGAGCCGAGCAACCGGTTTGGACGACGAGGACGTCGTTCTTGATAAGCTCACGAGCCAGGAAGTTATGCATGCTGTCCTGGCAAATCCGGGGATTGTTGCAGCCCGCGAGGCCGACGACGCCGCGAATGCGGCCCGCGATGATAGCATCGTTCAACGGTCGGTAGGAACCACGATACAGACCGCCCTGCATGTATTCAATATATTCGTCGGAGAACCCGGCAATCATATTGGCCGGTTTGACGGCTGCGGCAACGACATCTTCCTTCTTGCGATTCGGGAAATTGTCGATTGCGAGACGAACGACCTTTTTTGCAAGATCCATGGCATGATGCTCGTCATACTCGATATGAACAGCATCTTTCATTTTACCTTTATTCGTCGTTGTAATGATCTTCGTATGATATTTTTTGGAAAGTTCGCCGATGGCGGGCATAATGCACTGTACGTCCACCACCATGGCCTCGATCATTCCCGTCAGAAGACCAAGCTCCTGTTGCAGGAAGCCGCCGGCCGTGGCTATGCCATGCCGCACCAGAATTTCGTTCGCCGTACAGCACATGCCGACCAAATTGACGCCTTGCGCTCCTTTTGACTTGGCATAGGCTGTCATTTCCGGGTCCTCTACCGCAACCACGAGCATCTCTGCGAATGACGGTTCGTGACCATGAACCACGAGATTCACATGATTTTCCTTGAATACGTCAAGACTGGCCGTTGACTTGACCGGTTTGGGAGTGCCGAAGAGGATGTCCGAAATATCCGTTCCCATCATGGACCCGCCCCACCCGTCAGCGAGCGACGTACGCATGGCGCCGAGCATGATGTTGTTCACTTCCTGGTCGACGCCCATCGTCGTGCGGTGCATCATTTCCACTACTTCGCGGTCGATGGCGCGCGGAGCGATGCCGAGCTTTTTCCATATTTCCTGCCGCCTCTTGGGGGCGCGGGACAGATAGGCAAGCTCGCCCCGCTGTTGGCCGAACTGTTCCAGGAACTTGAGCGCGACCTTCTCGGCGACCTCATTCACGGACTTGCCTTCGACATTGATGCCGAGGTAACCGGCCACGCGGTTCAGCTTGCGAACGTCTTTTATCTGAAAGTCTTTCGCCTCTCCCTGCGCGACAGCGAGCAGGGTATTCGCCAGGTCCCTCGCATGGTCGGAATGCGCAGCCGTGCCGGCAGCCACCATGCGCGCAAAGTTCCTCGCCGTCACCACCGGCAGGGAAGCGCCGCAGACGCCCATGGCCTCATCTTCCTTGCCAACGAGACGGCAGGGGCCCATATGGCACATCTTGCAGCAGGCGCCCTGATGCCCGATAGGACAGGGCTTAAGCTTCTCAGCGCGTTCGAACGACGTTTCTATTTTTTTCTGCGCGCCAACCTTAAGAAGCGCCTGCGCAGCCGGATCAACGGATTTCAAATCTTCTCTCATAACTATTTTAATACTCCTTTCCCGAAGGAGATAAATAATCCCCTATTAAAAGAACGGGTGCATTATACAAAAAAACCACCAAAAAAACTACAAGAAGTTTGAAGGGCCCAAGCTGGAATTTCATGTTTCTTTAGTATAAGCTATTTCTGCAATGCAGGCTGCTGGATTACCATGACCTTGGCAACGCCGGAATTCGCCAGCATTCCCCTGTTCATGGCCATCACCAGTACGTTTGCAGAAATGCCGTAAGACTTTGCTGCCTTGGCAGCAACGGGTTTGAAAGACCCCGTACTCTGCTTGCCCGCCTTCACCTTCTTTGCTGCCGAAATAATATCCTTGGCTTTAAACGCCTTGGTTTTGCTCACTGCTGCGGAAATTTCCGAGGCGATCTCCGCACCATCCTTTGCCTCTCCTGCAGCAGGCTGAACCGGTACGACAGTCCTGGTCATGCCGTAGGTATTGACGATCGTCCCGTGCTGCTCATAGAGCGCCGCCATGGGGAGAACCAGGTCCGCCTTTTCCGCAAGAACACTCATGTGGCTTGCCTGAACAATGACGAAGTCGGACCTGAAATCCGACTCGACCATGTTTCCGGCAAGATAAAGCGCCTTCATGCCTGACTTCATTTCGGAGTAACCCTTCCCTGCCTTTTTCACTTTGGCTGAGCCCGGACCCCGATCAGGCGTACACCCCATCTGGAGGACACCCAAAGCATTCGCCTCGAGCATCATCGGCAGAACGCCGGCGTTCTTAAGAACAGCAAGGTTCAGGGCCTGAAGCGAAGCATCCTCGTTTGCCGCTATTCCGGTCCCGATGACGACGACCGGCTGCTTTGCCGCAGCAAGCGCCTTTGCCGCGTTCGTGATCTGTTCGGCCGATACACCAGACGATGATGCGGCGCTTTCAACCGTGACAAGCGACTTTTTAAGCGCATCCAGCCCCTTTGTTGAGGACGTCGCGCCTTCGGCAATGGCAGCGCTCATGAGCCCTGCGAGAAGGACTGCATCAGTCCCTTCCTTAAGCTGCAGATGAACGGCATTCTGGTGGGATGCCAGTTCGATCTTCTCCGGATTTACAACGATGATCTTCGCGCCTGCCTGCGCCCGTCTCCGGATCATGACCTCCACTTCCTGGAGGGCCTGCTTTTTCTGCGACGGATCGGCCCCGATCAGGACAACCACGTCCGCGGACTTGAGGTCCGCCTGTGACGCGATATTGATGCCCGCTTCGCCATAGACCGTGCGAAGGGCGGAGATGAGCCCGCCCGCGTACATCGATGCAGGGGTGTCGATATTGGCGCTGCCTGCCGCTTCGCGGGCCAGTTCCTGAACAGCATACGCTTCTTCGTTCGTAAGGGATCCCGCGGCTATGAACCCGGCGTTCGCACCGGCTTTTTTGAGCGCATCAGCCGCGATCTTTGCCGCGTCTTCCCACGTGGTGGGTACCAGCTTGCTGCCCTGTTTTTTCATCGGCGTCAGAACGCGGTTGGAAGCCTGCAGGGAATCAAAGCCGAACCGGCCGATTGCGCAGATGTAGCCATTGTCTTCTTTCGCATTTACCTTGACGATCTTCCCGTTCTTGCTGCTCGTGATCACGCTGCAGCCCGAACCGCAGGCAGTGCACGTTGTATCGTGCTTTTCAAGCTCCCACTCCCTGCCGTGCTGCCATCGGTCGCGCTCCATGATGGTGTTCACCGGGCAGGCGTCCACGCAGGAACCGCAGAACGTGCAGCCCGACTCGTGGAGCGGCTTGTCCATGGCTGTTGATACCTTGGTCGTGATGCCGCGGCCCATGAAATCGAGCACGTTTGTGCCCTGCTCTTTGCAAACCCGGACGCACCGGCCGCAGAGAATGCAGTAGTTGTTGTCAATGGTGATAAAGGGGCTCCTGTCATTCAATTCATAATTAAAGCTTTTTCGTCCGAAGGACGATTCACGGATGCCGAGGTCCGCGGCATAGCGCTGGAGATCGCAGGAACCTGCTTTGGGGCAGGTCATGCAATCGAGCGGGTGGAAAGACAGGACCAGGTCAGTCACGAATTTCCTGATTTCCTCGACCTTGGCGGTCTTGGTCTGGACCTTCATGCCTTCTTTCGTCCTGGTCGTGCAGCCGGTCACGGGCGTCTTCATGCCCTCGACCTCCACCATGCACATGCGACAGGCGCCCACGCCGCGGAGTTCCTTGATATGGCACAGGTTCGGGATGTGGACTCCCACCGTTGCCGCAGCGTCCACCAGGGTCATCCCCTCAGGGACTGACACGGCCTTGCCGTCAAATTCCATGTTTACCATCTTGCTCATAATATCCTCCAAAAACTTCGTTAAGAAGCTAATCTAACACGGAGACACGGAGATAAAATAGCGCTAATTTCCCGGCCTCACGTAAAACTTATGAATGTTTTACATTTCGCAATCCGAAATCCGTTTACACCCGCGCCTACGCGAGTGCAGGGTGCATTCCGAAATTCTATACCGGACAGGTTCCCACGACATGCCGTACCGGCTTCTCAGGTTCGGCATCAGCGACTGTTATTACTTCATTTATAGAGATAGCGTTTTCGGGACAGACCTTGATGCATTCGCCGCAATGGGTGCAGCGCTTCTGCCGGATCCGAAA
Organism: Nitrospirota bacterium; assembly: GCA_021783455.1. Taxonomy (GTDB): domain Bacteria; phylum Nitrospirota; class UBA9217; order UBA9217; family UBA9217; genus JAJYKN01. Next base: position 8,268 of record JAJXTW010000009.1, read on the forward strand.
AGGCGTGAATCCCGTTTTGCCCTGCACCAGTTTCTGGCCCTCAATGGCAAAGTCCTTGCAGACCGCAGCACATTTGTCGCACATGGTGCAGAGGTCGCGATTGATCTCGTAGCGGACAAGGTACTTGCATTCATGGCTCGTACAGACGCCGGCAATGTGCCGCGCAAGGTCCGCTTCGTGGTCTTTGAGGAACGCCGCCAGGATATCGGCGTGGTCCTTGCCCTTCTTGCACATGCCGCCGTCTTTCACATCAACGGCGATCCGCTTGAGCTGGGCAATATGCTTGTCCGCGCCTTTGCCCGACTGAATGGTTTCGAAAATTTTAATTGCGTCGTACATGCCGAGTTTGCAGGGATGGCACTTGGAGCACATGCCGTCCTTGGAGTCGTCATTGTAAAATTTCTCGAGTCTGACCTTCACGGCCATCACCGGGCACTTATTTTCCTGCTGCGACATGGGCCCCTCCCTTTTCGATCACGATGGCCTGCGTGGGGCAGACGCTGTAGCAGGCCTTGCACTTGGTGCAGTAGTCCTGATCAATGTAGAACTTGTCCCTCAGCTCCACCACGGAATCGAAGGCACAGGCTTGTTTGCAGAGCCCGCAGAGGATGCAGTGCTCCGGCCGAATGCGGAACGTCCCCAGTCCCTGGCAGCGCTTGGCGCGGCAGTACTTGTCACGCACGTGCTCCTCGTATTCCTCGCGGAAATATTTGATCGTAGAGAGCACGGGGTTCGGCGCGCTGTTTCCGAGACCGCAGAGGGAGCCGGCAACGACCAGTTTGCCCATCTTCTCGAGCAGTTCGATGTCGCCTTCCTGACCCTGACCTTTCGTGATCTTGTCCAGGAGCTCGTACATCTGCCAGGTGCCGACGCGGCAGGGCGGACACTTGCCGCAGGACTCGCTCTTGGTAAAGGAGAGGAAGTACTTGGCAACGTCCACCATACAGTCGTCTTCGTCCAGGACCACCATGCCTCCGGAGCCCATGATCGAGCCCACGCTGGCAAGCGTATCAAAGTCAGCGGGCATATCGAGGAACTGGGCGGGAATGCAGCCGCCCGACGGTCCGCCGGTCTGCACGGCCTTGAACTGTTTGTCCGGGTTCAGCATGCCGCCGCCGATGTCGAAGATGATCTCCCGGAGCGTGATGCCCATGGGGACTTCGATGAGGCCCGTGTTCTTGATCTTTCCGGTCAGGGCGAAGACTTTCGTGCCCTTCGATTTTTCGGTGCCGATCGACGTATAGTAGTCGAGCCCTTTGGTGATGATGGTAGGAACGTTCGCGAAAGTCTCGACGTTGTTCAGGTTGGTGGGCATGCCCCAGAGACCGCCCGCTGCCTCGGAAAGGCGTGGAGGACGGGGACGAGGCATGCCGCGCTCGCCTTCGAGCGAAGCCACAAGCGCCGTGGATTCTCCGCACACAAAGGCGCCGGCGCCTTCCTTCACTTCGAGGGTAAAGTCGAGCCCGCTTCCCAGAATGTTCTTGCCGAGAAGTCCGAGGGCTTCGGCCTGCTTGATCGCAACGCCAAGATTCTTTACTGCAAGAGGATATTCATGTCGAACATAAATAAAGCCGTGCTGAGCGCCGATGGCATAGGCATTGATCAGCATGCCTTCGATCACCGAATGAGGATCGCCTTCCATAAGCGCGCGGTCCATGAAAGCGCCCGGGTCTCCCTCGTCGCCGTTGCACACCACGGCCTTCACCTTGGCGCCCGACTTCTTGGTATGTTCCCACTTGAGACCTGCCGGGAAGCCCGCGCCGCCTCGGCCGCGGAGTCCGGACTTCTTGACGATATCGATAACGTCGTCAGGCTTCATCTCGGTCACGACCTTGGCCAGGCCAGCATAGCCTTCCTCGCGGATCGCGTCATAGATATTGCAAGGGTCGACAAACCCGTTCCGGTGGAGCGCCACGCGCTTCTGCTTTTTGTAAAACGGGATATCCTGCATCGCCACATTCGGATCAGCGAGCGGAAATTCACGATAGAGCTGCTTCCGGTAGGGCACGTTATGGAGCACGGAATCGGAGAACAGGCCCGGAATGTCGCTCACCTTGACCTTCTGGTAAAACGTCTCCTGCGGCTCCTGGATCATGACCGGACCGCGCTGGCAGAATCCCTGACAACCGGTCTTCACAATCTCGAGGTCGACACCCTTGGCCGCTGCCTCTTCTTCGAATTTTTTGACCAGTTTGTTGGAACCCGAAGCCTGGCATGCCGTACCGCAGCAAACCCGGACGCGGTGCGTTTCCTTTTCCGATCGTTCCTGTTTCAGCTTGGCACGAAGCGCAGCGAGATCAGAGGTGCTGTTCAGTCGATTAAACGTGAGTTCCATGTTCACTCCTCACTGTAGAGACAATGTCGTCTACCATTTTGGGGGTCAGCTCGCCGTAGAGATCCTGGTCGTTGACCGTGGCAACAGGAGCCAAAGCGCAGCATCCCACGCACCCGACAGTCTCGAGCGTGACCGAAAGGTCCTTCGTGGTCTCGCCTTCTTTGATGCCCAGCTTGGCTTCCATTTCGGTCAGGACCGCCTTGGCGCCGCGGACGTGACACGCCGTACCCATGCAGACCTTGACCACGTTCTTGCCCCGGGGTTTGAAGTGAAAGTGCTTGTAGAACGATGCCACGCCGTACACATTATTCAGGGACAGGGAAAGCCGCTCGGCGATCATTTTCATTGCTTCTTCCGGCAAATAGCCGACCTTTTCCTGCACCCTTTGGAGAACGGCGATAAGAATGCCGCGCTGGCCTGATGCATCGTCCAGTACGGCATCAACTTTGTTTATATCTTCTTGCTGGAGCACGGTAAGAACCTCCCTTTGAAATCACATAAAGAACAAGGAACACAATAGGTTAGACTGTATAGAAAAAAGCGACGTTACGCGCGCACATGTTGTGGTTACTTTTTGTAACCCTCATAGAAAAATCAACTATGCTGCTAATAGTTAAAGGAAGAGCATATTAGCAACGGTTACTTAAAAAATCAAGAAAAAATACTATAAAAAAATTTCATATGGAAATTATTTATCTCTATCAATTCAGGCAATATCGCCGCTTCATGACCGCCAGCCGGACGCTACAGGGCGTTTGACACTCGTCCTGCCGCCTGCTATTCTTATACTCACGACCATTCGAAGAAAGGAACATTCATGAGTATTCTCGCAATGATCCTTGCCGGCGGCAAGGGGGAAAGGCTGCATCCTCTGACCATCCACCGCGCCAAACCCGCGGTCCCTTTCGGCGGAATCTACCGCATCATCGACTTTACGCTGTCAAACTGCATCAACTCCGGCATCCGCAAGATCGCGGTCCTTCCGCAGTACAAGTCGCTGTCTCTGGACAAACATCTGCGGCTCGCCTGGAACCTCTTTTCCGGGGAACTGAGCGAATACATCATTTCCGTCCCACCCCAGCAGCGGGTGGGAGAAAAATGGTACCAGGGCACTGCGGACGCCATCTACCAGAACATCTATATGATCGAAAAAGATGCGCCGGACCATATCCTGGTACTCGCGGGCGATCACATTTACAAGATGGATTATTCCGAGATGTTCCGTTTTCACAAGGAGCAGAACGCCGATGCAACCGTGGCCGCCATCGAGATTCCCAAAAAAAGCGCGGCCGCAGCCTTCGGCGTCCTGGAGGTCGAGAAGGATGATTGCCGTATTATCGGATTCGAGGAAAAACCGCGGAATCCCAAGCACCTTCCCGGCCAGCCAGACCTGGCTTTCGCCTCCATGGGAATTTACCTGTTCAATACAAAGACGTTGGTGGAACATCTGAAGTCGGACGCCTTGCAGGACACGGCCCATGACTTCGGCAAGAATATCGTGCCCCAGATGATGAAAGCCTCGCGCGTCTGCGCTTACAATTTCAAGGATGAGAACAAAAAGGAAGCCAAGTACTGGCGCGACGTAGGGACCATCGCTGCCTATTGGGAAGCGAACATGGACCTCGTGAGCGTGGACCCGCTTTTGAACCTTTACGATAAAGCCTGGCCCATCCGCACGTATCAGGCCCAAAACCCGCCTGCCAAGTTTGTGTTCGCTCAGGAGAAGAAAGGCGGCAGGCTCGGCATCGCGCTCGACTCGATCGTGGCCCACGGATGCATCGTCTCCGGCGGCCGGGTGCAAAACTCCGTGCTCTCGCCCAATGTACGCGTGAACAGCTATAGCGAAGTGTACGATTCCATCCTCATGGAAAACGTGGACATCGGCAGGCACTGCCGCATCAGAAAAGCAATCATCGACAAGGATGTGACCATAGCGCCTCATACAGAGATCGGGTATGATTTGGAAAAAGATAAGAAGCATTACCACGTAACGCCGTCAGGGATCGTCGTGATCGCAAAGGGAACGGAAGTATCCGAAGAAGCAAGGGCAACGGCAATGGCAGAGGAGAGGATGTGAAAAAAGAACTACCCGATCAACCTTACAATTTCCTCCAGTGCTTTCCTGTTCCGTACAGGAGGATTTTCATCAGGCACGCCCACCGGCAGGAGGGCGGAGATACACTTTTCTTTCCCGAAACCTAATATTTTCTCGAACGCCTCCTGAGCCACCAGCGGGCCGGTCATCCAGCAGGAGCCATAGCCAAGTGCATGGATCGCCAGAAGCATGTTCTGGACCGCCGCGGAAACGCTCTGGAGGCCGGGAAGGGGCCTGAGCCTCTTGATATCTTCTGCCGAGTATCCCATCTTCGCCAGCAACCTGTCCGTGCCGGCGTCATAGGCTTCCATACAGACGGCAATAACCACCGGGGCATTCTCGAAGAAAGTGTAGTAATTGCTCTTGTAGGCAGTGAGACGCTGTGCCTGCTTCTCACTCTCAGCAAAGGGGGTCATCCTGTCGATCATTTCCCGCACAGCAGTTGCCATGGCCTTAAGCATTGCCCGGTCTTTTATAACGATGAAACTCCAGGGCTGGGTGTTGTTCGCGCTCGGCGCCCATCGTCCTGCATCCAGGATCTTGTTGAGATCCTCGTCAAGCACCGGAGTCTGCTTGAACCGGCGAATGCTTTTTCTTCCCTGTATCGTTTCGAAAATGTCCATGCTCTTTGATGTTGCATAGGGCAAGGGGTAGAGTGTCCAACCTCTCTGCTCTCTGCTCTCTGCTCTCTGCTCTCTGCTCTCTGCCCTCTGCTCCCTGCCCTCTGCTCTTACACCATCTCGGCCAGTTCTCGAATCAGTTTCTCTGAATCCTTCCAGCCCAGACAGGGATCGGTAATGGACTTGCCGTAAACGTTCTCGGTCACCTTTTGAGCGCCTTCCTCGATAAAGCTCTCGATCATAAAGCCCTTGATCATGCTTTTGAGCAACGACGAGTGCTGCCGGCTCTGCATGACTTCTTTTGCGATGCGGGGCTGCTCTGAGAACTTCTTGCTCGAATTTGCGTGGTTTGTGTCCACGATAATAGATGGGTTGAGCAGTCCGCGCTTCTGATAGGACTCGGCAAACATGACGAGGTCCTCATAGTGGTAGTTGGGTACCGCAAGCCCGTGATAGTCCACAGCGCCCCGAAGCACAGCATGCGTGAGCGGATTCCCCGTAGTTTTGACCTCCCAGCGGTTATAGCTGAACACATGCGGAGCCTGCGACGCCTGGATGGAATTGAGCGTCACTTCGTTGTCACCTGAGGTCGGATTTTTCATTCCCACGGGGATATCGAGGCCGCTGCAGGTCAAGCGGTGCGCCTGGTTCTCAACCGAGCGGGCCCCCACGGCAACATAGCTCAGTACATCCTCCAGATAGGGATAGTTACCCGGATAGAGCATCTCGTCGGCAGCGGGAAGATGGGATTCCTTAAGCGCCCGGAGGTGCATTCTGCGGATGGCATTAATGCCTTCGACGATGTTCGGCTCCTCCTGGAGGTTCGGCTGGTGCGCCATGCCCTTATACCCGATACCGGTCGTGCGGGGCTTGTTCGTGTAGATGCGCGGGATAATGATGATCTTATCCCTCACCTCAGCCTGGACCCGTGCAAGCCGCGAGATATAATCGCACACCGCGTCCTCGTCATGCGCCGAGCAAGGGCCGATGATGAGAATGAATTTTTTTGTTTCATTCGTAAAGACTGCCCGGATATCCTGATCCTGCTTTTTCTTGACCGCAACGAGATCAGCGGGCAGCGGCATGGCCGCAAGAATATCCTTGGGTTGCGGAATTTCACGAACATATTGAAAGCTCATACGTTTTCAAAACCTCCTGTGCACTCGGGGAACGCCTGTACGTTTGTGTTATGCAGTATAAAATCCACCTTTCACTAAGTCAAGCCAAAAAAGGTTGGCAGGTCAGCGATCCCCGGGATACTGCGGGCTGCAAAAAAGTCTGGCCTTTTCCCCGATAATAATGTATAAAATGCTTGCCATGGCAAAGAAGCTTCCCGCAAAAAAAGGTAAAGGCAATCGTTTCGACCGCTGGATATTCGCCGGGATCGTCATTTCTCTGGTCGTAATTGCACTCACGCTCTGGGGGCCTCTGCGAAAGTTCAGATCCGGAATGAAAAGGCAGCCGGCACCGCAGGCCAGGCAGCAGGAACAGGCCCCCGGCACAAGCACGAGGCCGCCTTCTCAAAAGCCGGTTGCACCTGCAACGAAAAAGGAGGCCTTGAGGCGTGACTCGGGCCCGGCGTTATTGGGAAGTCCCGTGCCGGAGAAACGCGTGCAGGTGGCCATCGTTATCGACGATCTGGGGCAGGACTTGACGCAGGCCCGTGAGATCGTTGCGTTGCCCGCGAAGGTCACCATTGCCGTCATGCCAGGGCTCATACATTCAAAAAAAATCGCCGAACTGGCAAAGCAGAGCAATCGCGAGGTGCTGCTCCATTTACCCATGGAGTATCGCAGTAAAAATGGGAAACCGGCGCCGGGCATGCTGCGTTCGGATATGACACCCATGGAATTTTTAACCACGGTGAGTGACGACGTCGAGTCGGTCCCCGGGGCAGTGGGCATCAACAACCACGAGGGATCGGCGCTTACAGAGAACAAAGAAGCCATGAAGTTTCTGATGGCGGAACTCAAAGCGCGGAATCTGATGTTCCTCGACAGTTTTACCAGCGCGAAGAGCGTGGCCTATTCCACTGCAAAAGAGTTCGGCCTCAAGTCCGGGAAACGCGATGTATTCCTGGATAATGACAGCGACAATCCGGCATCCATACGAAAACAGCTCGATGAACTCGTTGAAATCGCCCGAAGGAACGGCAAAGCGATCGGCATCGGCCATCCTCATCCGGTAACGATCATCGAACTAAGAAAGTGGCTTTTGGAAACGCATGCGCTGGGCATTGAGATCGTGCCGGTGTCCAAGCTCATGAACTAATAGGGTCCGGGGTTCTGGGTTCAGGGTACAGGAAGAAGAGACAAGGAACGAAAAATAAGGGAGATTTTTTTCCTGGACCCTGCCTACCGGACCCTGGCCCCTCTTGCAATACTTCCCGTTCATCCATCATATTACAATGTATACCCTTGGAATAGAAACATCCTGCGATGAAACAGCCGCTGCCGTACTCCGGGACGACACCGTCCTGTCGAACATCGTGTCATCGCAGATCGACATTCACAAAAAGTACGGCGGCGTCGTGCCCGAACTCGCGTCCCGGGAGCATTTGAAGAACCTGATGCCGGTTATTCGTGAGTCGCTTTCCTCTGCTTCCGTTTTCCTTAAGGACATCGATCTTATCGCTGTTACCTATACCCCCGGCTTGATCGGCGCACTGCTCGTCGGTGTTTCCGCGGCAAAAGCCATGGCCTATGCGCAGAATATTCCCTTCATCGGCGTGCACCATGGCGAAGGCCACATCCTCGCCGCGCATATCGAATATCCCGGCATCGGTTATCCTTATGTAGCGCTCTTGGTTTCCGGCGGGCACACGGCGCTCTATCACGTCAAGGGACTCGGCGAGTATCGTATGCTCGGACAGACACGGGACGATGCTGCAGGAGAGGCCTATGATAAGGTCGCTAAGCTCCTGGGCCTCGAGTATCCCGGCGGACCGGTGCTGGACCTGCTCTCGCAAGAGGGGAATCCGTCAGCTATAAAATTCCCACGCGGCTATCTTGAGGGCTTCGACTTCAGCTTCAGCGGCCTCAAGACAGCGGTGAGAAACCACGTCGCGCTCTTCATGAGCAAGGACAAGGGAATCGACCCAAAACTGAATATCAGGGATGTCGCCGCAAGCTTTCAGGAAGCGGTCGTGGAGACGCTCGTGGACAAGACCATGCTTGCGGCATCGGAAACCGGTGTTGATAAAATCGTAGTGGCCGGCGGTGTTGCTGCGAACAGTTTTCTCAGAAAAAGAATGAGCGAGGAAGCGGCACATCGGGGGATTACTCTGTATCTCCCCGGTATGGGCCTCTGCATCGACAATGCCGCCATGATCGCCCTCGCAGGATACCTTCACTTCAAGCGAGGGGAAACTTCGCGTCTCGACTTAAACCCCCGCCCGACCATGCCCCTGTAACTCATTCCGGGACGTTGGCGCTCAATGCGTCTATCCCCTTTCCCTTTTCAAAATAGTTCTTGCTATTTACGAATATTCCTGTATTATAACGGTCGACTGTTTAACAATGCGGCAGACCTGACGTGAAGCACTCGTCACTTTTCCCCTGCCCTTCATATCATCGATCATCAACCCCCCTTGCTTTCAGCTCCCACTCTGAAATCGCAGCAGCATCTATGGTTGGCGAACGATGTAGTTATGCCGGTCATATTTGTGCTGGCGTCGTCTCCGTTCTCAGGGATACCGTTGTGTCCTTGCGGCCTGCACGCAAACCCCTAACGGGATTTCTGCATCCGGAATGATTGTTTTATTCCGGAGTACGAGATCAAAGGAGTAACATGTCTTTTTCAAAATTGCAGCTCAACGAACCGATCCTCAAAGCAATAAAGCTCTGCGGTTATACGGCACCCACGCCGATCCAGTCCGAGGCGATCCCCCAGGCGATCGCTGGACATGATTTGATCGCCACTGCCCAGACCGGCACCGGCAAAACCGCTGCCTTCGTAATGCCGGCGCTGATGCGTCTCTCCGTACCATCGGCATCCCTGAAACGGTCCAAAGGACCGCGCGTGCTGGTACTCACGCCCACTCGCGAGCTGGCAAACCAGGTGACCGAAGCGGTGAAAACCTACGGGAAATTCATGAGGATCAGGAGCGGCGCAATCCTCGGCGGTATGCCTTACTTCGAACAACAGCGTCTTCTGTCTCAGCCCGTAGACCTTATCGTGGCCACGCCGGGACGGCTGATCGACCATATGGAACGGGGTCGCATTGATTTTTCCCGGCTCGAACTGCTCATTCTCGATGAAGCGGACCGCATGCTCGACATGGGATTCAGCGACGCAGTGGACGCCATTGCCAAGGCCACCCCGGCGGACCGCCAGACCCTCATGTTCACGGCTACGATGGACAATACGATGGCCAAGCTCGCACAGCGCCTGCTGAAAGAGCCGGTGCGTATCGAGATCGCGGGAAAGAAGACCACGCTCGAAGCAATCGAGCAACGCCTCCATGCCGCCGATGACATGCAGCATAAAAGCCGCATGCTCAACCACTTGATCGCGGACAGCGCCATGACCAGGGCGATTATTTTCTCCGGGACCAAGAGGAATGCCGACCAGCTTGCCATCGAGCTCTCAGCCCAGGGGCATTCCGCAGCAGCTCTCCATGGCGATATGAGCCAGGGCGCACGAAACCGCACCATCATGAATATGAAGCGGGGCAAAATTCGCCTTCTCGTGGCAACGGACGTTGCCGCCCGCGGACTCGATGTGACCGGCATCACGCATGTGATCAATTACGACCTCCCGAAGAATGCCGAAGATTACGTCCACCGCATCGGCCGCACCGGCCGTGCTGGCGCATCGGGCATTGCCATTTCTTTTGCCTCGGGAAAAGAAGTTGATTCACTTCGCTCGATTGAACGCTATATCGGCCAAACTATTCCCCAGCAGGTCATTCCGGGACTGGAGCCGTCTCGCCCGCTCCGCCGCACCAGCAGCGGGGGAAGCAGCAGACCGGGGACATCATCGTGGAAGCAGAAACCCGGCTTCTCCGGCAGAAACTACGGCAAGAGCGATTCCGCCCGGGCTCCCTATGGAGCGCAGTCTAAGCGTAAGCCGAATGCAGAGGGTCGTTTTTCCCGGGATGCGAGGCCAACCGCAAAGCGAGATGGCGGAAAAACCTCCGACTTCCGCCCAGGAAAGCAAAGCCGCCAAAACCGGTGGGCGTAGTCTGAACAAATTCTGAATATTTTTAACAGGGCACCCTGCGAGGGTGTCCTGTTAATTTTTTCGTTAGTGCGTACAATAAAATCCAATGCGTGCGGCTATCACAATATAGATTTCAAAATCAGCACGTACGTCAGGTTGCCGGTATCATTGTTTAAGCATTCCTTATTAAATCAAATTCATCATCGAATCTCAGGGCTAAACCGACAGGATCATCGACCTAGGGCTAACTGAACGCTCGACCTTTCTCATCATCCATTCCGCTCCTCGATACCTTCTTTCTTTGCATTCTTAAAAATATAGACATGACATTTCTCAGTCTTGCAAATTCAGCTATTGATCACTTTCACGTAAATTCAACCAGTTATGTTTTGGCACAGCTGATGCAATAACTCATGGCAAGACAGGGAAAAAAGGAGGAGAGGAAAATGAGGAACTCACTTTCAAGAAAAGCTGCTTACATCGGTGCAGGATCGGGGCTGGTAGTGTTCTCGCTCTTCGGGCTGCTACCCGGGAGTCTCCTCGGAGGCGCTGCAGGAATAAAATTCGCGGGCATGCTCTTCGGTTTTCCGCTCGATCCTGGCCTCCTCTCGCGGACCATTGTGCTCAGCTCCATGCTCGTGGGCGTCATGGTTTCGGGAGTCGTCATCGTCACGGCAGCATCCGCTGCGGGATGGCTTCTCGGCAGAGCGGCAGAAATCGGGATGTCGATGCAATCTACACACGGACACATCGGTGCGCACAATAGATAACCACCTGTTAAGATTGAGAACCAGATTGTCAGCTGCGGCTGAAAGGAGATCGCCATGAAGAACGAAACAGTGAAAGCGGGAATGAAGATCGGGGCAACGATAGGAGGGCTGGTGTTTGTCGTATTCGGGATTATGCCCGGGTTCTACTTCGGGAGTTACGGAACGTTGATTCTGCTCCAGAAGCTGATGGGCGGCACGGTGGAGCCCACCCTTTTTGTGAGAGCTGCCGTGGTTATGGGAATCATGGTTGGAATCGCCTGCGCGGCGGCAATAAGCATCGTCGGCGGCGGCTTGCTCGGAACTGCAATGGGTTATGTCGTTTCCGCGCCGGCATCAGCACGGGGGAAACAAGCAGCTGCTGAAAAAATGTAGGAAAGTACTGGGAAACGGAAGTAAAGAGAGGACAATGCAGGAGCACCGGCGGCCACACTAATAGAGAATAGCCCTGAAGGCGGTGAGCAATCACCGCCTTTTGTATTTCCCGAAGGATAGAAATCGGCAGCACGAGAAATCAATAAAAAAAGCCCCGAGTTGCTTCGGGGCTTTTGGAATTGTTATAAATTTTAATTTTTCACTTGTTAGACTTTGGCTACGTTCGCAGCCTGAAGACCCTTGGGGCCCTTCACGACTTCGAAGGTCACCTTGTCACCCTCGTTCAGGGATTTGAAACCGTCCCCTGAAATTGCCGAGAAGTGCACAAATACGTCCTCACCGTTCTCCTGCGTGATAAACCCAAACCCCTTGCTGTTGTTGAACCACTTGACTACACCATTTGCCATTCTGTTTCTCCTCTTGTTTCTTTTTTGAAATTTGTCCGGGAATTATCCGCGGATAGGGAAAGAATACCGTTTTCTCCGCACCATGTCAAGCTGATAATAAAAAAAATCCTGTTTTGGAATGAGTCAAATCAAGCCAACAGAAACTGTCCCCGTTTCAAAATCTTGCAACAATAGAGAACAACTACGCCTCTAAAAAAGTCCCCTGGCACAGTGACCATGTCCCCTCTTCGCTCGTCACGCCGTACGAGGCTGCTTGTAGGCCTTGGCCTGGTGCATAAACGCTTCAAGCCGCGTAAGGGTCTGCGAATCCCCCTGGCCTTCATAGGCGATATTCAGGAGGGGAATATTTTGATGGTCTTCACGCACCCGCTTGAGCACGGCGGTCGCGATGGTGCCCGGCATGCAGGTGAAAGGCATCACATTCACAATGCCCGAAACTCCGCGGTTGATATAGTCAATCGCTTTCCCCACGGACAAGACAGCTTCACCTTCGAAGGAATGGTGAATATAGGGAAGAGCCGTATGGAGGGTCTGTTCGATGCTCGGCTCGTGGAGACTCCGCAGGCTCCCGTTGAACCCGCTCAGAAACCGCTGCTCGTCCTTGTGCTGAACACGCCCGGTCACGTATGCCTTGAGCATATCTTTCCACGAGCTGTTCATTTTTGCCGATACCATGGCCGTGGTGTTGATATACAGGAGCCATTCGGAGATGGGCGCCACCCACGCCTCGCCGCCGAGTTTTTCGATCTGCCTCACTACATCCTCGTTGCTGAACCGGTTCGAGCGGATATAGATCTCACCGACGACGCCGATCACGGGCCTGGACCGTTTCGCTATCTCGATCGAGGAAAAGTCTTTATAGGCCGCTCTCAACAGGGGCAGGAGGTCCTCCCTCTTTTCAATGGCAATGGTCAGTCGTTCGAGCGCTGATTGGTAGACACGGTCTGTTTGCCCCCTCTGTTTTTCGTGGGGCCGGGTCTCCCAGAGCGCTTTCTGCAGCATATCGACGGCGAAGACCCCGCGCCAGCTCATGAGAACAAAATTCTTATCCAGGGCCCGCACGTCACCGTGCAGCGATTCGTCCTGCATGGGGGCCAGGATCTCGACACGTTCGAGCCCAAGCTTGTCGAGCACCTGACGGTGATAGCGATGGTACTGGCCGAACCTGCAGGGCCCCTTGCCCGTGGGCATGAAAAAAGCGCTCCTGTCCGGATCGAACCCGGGACGGCGGGTCGCTTTGATCATGTCTCCGGTGGTGAGCGCGAGCGGATAACACTCGCGGCCCGAGCTGTGCTCCCTCCCGATCCGCACCGTCTCATCATCGGACTCGGGCAGCACCTCGGCTTCGACGCCGCAGGCCCGGAACGCCGCTGCAAGCGCGTGAGCATGGTCTGTCATGGGCGGCAGGTAGACTTTCTTCGCTTGAAGCGAACTGTTGCCGTTGCTCTTGGCAGGAATAACGAAAGCATCAACACGTCTTCCGGCTTTTACGTTGTGCAGGCTGTCCATAAATGCTTCGATCCGCGTTATAGCCCCCGCGTCCGCGCTGTGCTCGTCGACTTCAAGCTGGAGAAAGGCTTTGCCGGCCATTTCCTTGCGGAAGAAGTGGGTAATGAACGAATCTGGTCCGCATCCGAAGTTCGTGATATAGACCGGGAAGAGGTTCGGATGTTTACGAAGGATACGGGCGGCAGCCATGATCTTCTGTCCCGACCGCCAGTACATATCTTCCTGGCCGGACAGGTCCACCTCGTGGAGCGGCAGAAAATCCATGGGAATGGCCTGCACGCCGAGGTCCCTGATCTTTGACGGCAAGTTCAAATTCAGGCCCGCGTCGCAGGTGTTGTAGTTCCGGCCGATGAGAACGAGCGCCTTTTCGCCCGGCTTGATCTGCGACAGGACAACGCTGCCTCGCTGCTCGACAATACGCTGATAATTTTTTTGCGCCTCGCTTGCCGCTCGCTGGGCCCGCGCCACGGCTGCTCTGCCCCTTCCGAGCGCCTTGCCCACCGATCGCATACTCTTCTTAAATTGACGCTCATCATGCAGGAAGAGAAGGGGTTCCAGTGTCTTGGCCTCTCCGAACCGGATCGATGCTTTCGCGATATAAGGAAAGGCCTGCGCATAGGGGCAGGCTTGCGCGTTCTTCGCCTGCTCATGAGCGACCGGGAACCGGATAAAACTCGGCAGGAAGAGGAAGTCGACTTTTTTATCCAGGAGGTCCAGGACATGCCCGAGCCCTACTTTTGCCGGGAAACAGGTCTCCGCAACAGTCGCCTCAAGTGAACGGTTGATCAAGGTGCGGTTCGTCCGCTCGGAGAGAACAACACGAAAGCCGAGGCTGCCAAAGAAGGTTTGCCAAAAGGGAAGGAAGTCGTTGACGTACAGCATCCGCGGTATGCCGATGATCGGCGCATGTTCATCGATCTCAGGAAGGACGACGGTGGACTCGAGCAGTCTCTCGCGCTCGGCGAAGAGATCGGGCAGAGCGTCCGCTTGCGAGTTCTTTTTCTTGACATCGTACTTCTCGCAGCGGCTCCCGTAAAAGAGCGGTTTCTCTCCGGCGAAGACCACCCGGCGGATATCGCAGCGGTTCGCGCACTCGGCGCACTCGAAGGTTGAAATGGTATACTCGCGCTTGCTCAGGTCGAACCCTTTGAACCCGCTTTCGCCCGTGCTGCCCTGCATGGCAAGAATGGCCACGCCGATCGCGCCGGTCACCTCGTGGTGCGGCGGCACGGTGATGCGCTTTCCCGTGATCTTCTCGAAAGCCGCCACCACCGCCTTGTTTGCGGCCACGCCTCCCTGGAAAAAGATGCGGTTGCCCACGGGCTTGCCGGCCACGACCTTGTTCAGATAATTATAGGCAATGGAGTAAGCAAGCCCGGCAGTCAGTTCCTCCACGCCGGAACCGGTGTTCAGGGAATGGACAAGGTCGGACTCCATGAACACGGTGCAGCGTTCGCCGAACCGGCAGGGCGACTCGGCGCAAAAAGCCTTGCCTTCGAATTCCTGCTTGATCCGGATGCCGAGCCGCTCCGCCTGTTCTTCCAGAAACGAGCCGGTCCCCGCGGCACAGGCCTTATTCATCTCAAAATCCACAACAGCGCCGTCCCGCAGGCAGATGTACTTAGAATCCTGCCCCCCGATCTCGAAAATCGTATCCACGGTATGGTCGATCACCGCCGCGGCAGTGGCTTGGGCCGTGATCTCGTTCCTGACCACGTCGGCGCCGATCATATCGCCCGTCAGATATCTGCCCGAACCTGTCGTGCCCGCTCCCAGGATCTTTACCCGCACTCCGAGCTCCGCGCCGACTTCGGCCAGACCCTGCTTCACCGCCTCGATCGGCCTTCCCGCCGTCGGCAAATAGCGCTTCGACAGCACCCGCATCTTTCTATCGATCACGACTACGTTCGTGGAAACGGATCCGACGTCTACGCCGAGGTAAGCATCGACCAGGCCTCCGTTGCCGGCAATTTCATCCTGATCGGGATTCGGCATGACTCCGCCGGGCATCGTGAGACGGCTCATTCCCTCGGAGACCCGTTTGTTTTCCGATGCGAGCAGGTCCGCAAGCGCGGCAGTCCCGCGGAATGCGGCCTCGGAGGGCTGCTGCATGATCAGGAGCGCGGCGCCGATCGCCCCGGAGGTCTTGAAATGCTCCGGCACCGTCATCTCCTGTTCCGATAGTTTCAGCACTTCGCGGAATGCCCTGCGCATGCCGAGGTTCGCGGCGACGCCGCCGAGGAACAGGATGGGCGAATAGAACTTTTTGCCTTTTCCGACCGTGGCCTTGAAATTCCTGGCCATGGCAAAGCAGAGACCGGACACGATATCAAAGTCAGGCGTCGCGATCTGCTGCAGGTGAATCATGTCACTCTTCGCGAAAACGCTGCACCTGCCCGCCACCCGCGGCGGTGTCTTGGACCGGAGCGCGAGCTCGCTGAATTCCTCGATCGTGAGATGCAGACGCGAAGCCTGCTGGTCGAGGAAAGACCCCGTACCCGCCGCGCAGGCCGTGTTCATGGAGAAATCCTCGATTTTAACTCCATTGCCGCCCGCGTCCCGGACCAGGTTGATAAGCTTCGCGTCCTCGCCTCCGAGTTCTATCAATGTCCGCGCCTCGGGATAGAAACGACCGGCAAAGGAGGCCTGGGCAAGAATCTCATTGACGAACAAGGCCCCGATGGTACCGGACACCTGCTTGCCGCCGCTGCCCGTTATGCCGGCGGAGGTGATCGTACTTTGGGGGAATCTGGAAACCAGTGCGTTGAGTTCATCCAGGAGAGCGCTCTGAGGATCGGCCTTGATCCGTGTGTATGTTTCGGACAGAATCTGACCGCCCTTATTAAGAATGGCGGTTTTGATCGCTACTGAACCAATATCAACGCCGAGAAAGAGACCTTCACGCATACGCCTGTCCTTATCAAAAAGAAGAGATTTTTTTGTGGATGCTGCGTTGAATGATCAGCTTATAGGAAAGTACGAGCGTATTATAGTGGGAACAACCGGGTTAGTCAACCCCGCAGAAGAGGACGTTCAGATTTTGTCGAAACAGAAAAAAAAGGTAAATAAAACGTTCGGTTTTATAAAAAAAATGATATAATCAACATCTTGAGTCTTCATTCTTTTCCAAAGGAGTAGAATGATTCCCGCTGCCGGCGATATCAAGGACATGACGCTCCCCTGGCTTTTCCAGGATCTCCGGACCGGAAAAAGGACGGGCACGGCAATCTTCAGCCGTGATGCCGAACTGAAAAAAGTATTTTTCAAGGATGGAGACATTCTCTTCGCCTCATCAAATCTGGAAGAAGACCGCCTCGGCGAGTTTCTGCTGCGGACGGGCAAGATCTCGCAGACCCAGTTTGACAAAGCATCTGAGATCGTCATCAAGACGGGTAAAAAACTGGGTGCTGCCTTATTCGAGGAAGGCGCCCTCACCTCGCATGAGCTTGTCTCCCAGGTAAAACTCCAGGTCAAAGAGATCATCCTGAAATTATTCATGTGGCGCGACGGCAGCTTCCAGTTCGACGGCAACCCTTTGCCGATCTCGGAAATCATACCGCTCCACATCAGCACCGGGGACCTGATTATCGCCGGCGTACGGGATATTGACTGGAAAACCGTCCGAAAATCTCTTCCACTTCTCAAAGCAATCATTCGCCCGGCATCGGATCCTTCGCTCCTTTTCCAGAACGCCCACCTCGAACAAGACCAGCTCGAGGTGTTCTCGCTCATCGACGGTAGTAAAAGCATTGAGGAGCTCTGCGGGATGAGCGGTATCGGCGACTTCAATACGCTTAAGTCGATCTACATCCTCTTGGCGCTTCGCATGGCCGAAACGGGAGAAATCAGGGTCGAGGCCGAGAAAAAGTTCGCGCAAGAGGTCGTTCGTGAAACAATCTCGTCCAAAGAGCTTCACGCTGAACAACCTGCTGTAGCCGCGACGGTCACCAAAGAGATGATCCAGCAGGCCTACGATGACAGAGAACTGAAGAACCACTACGAGATGCTCGGCGTAGACAGAAACGCATCGGTTCAGGAAATAAGAAGGGCGTACTTTCGGTGCGCCAAACTCTACCATCCCGATCGGCACTTCGACCCCGAAATGAACGACATGAAGGAGAAACTCGAGACACTTTTTACCTGGATCCACGATGCCTACGAAACGCTGAGTTCGCAATCCGAACGCGACAGCTACAATCTCAGCCTTGCCGAGAGGAAGAAGAAACCGGGGACGCACGCCGGGCAGGGAAGGCGGAGCAATCCTGAGGCTGCCGCAGATCAGTTCAGCGAAGGCCTAAAGCAGTTCCAAGTGCAGAATTACTGGGGAGCAGAAGAGTCGTTTCAATGGGCCATGCGTCTCGAACCGGGAAACGTCGAATATGTTTTCCATCTCGGACTTACGCTCTCGCGTATACCACGAAGAGGTCACGAAGCCGAAAAATATCTTGTCAAGGCGGTCGAGATGGCCCCCTCAAATGTCGAGTATTATCTGGAGCTGGGGAATTTTTATATGAAGAACGGTCTCAAGGCCAAGGCGTTGACGGTGTTCCGGAATGCCCTCCGATATGACCCGAATTCGGACAAGATCAAGGCATCAATCAATAGTGCCGGAGATCAGCTCTGACGGCTGGCCGCTCGCTTTTTTACCAGCGGAATATACCGGCATTCCCTCTTTTGCAGCGAACGCCACTCGTTACGCCCCCCTCCGCCAAGCGATCTTATAGGTCTATTTCCATTCCTGCGGAGAGAGCAAAGCAGTGGATCCCGTTTTTCCCTGTCCCCGCAATGCTGCGGCAATCAGCCACCATGTGGTCCAGTTCGCTGTCCGACCGGTCCTGGTTGTGATGAAATAAACCGAACTGCTTTACCGCAGCCTCCTGTGCCAGGCGGAGAGCATCGGTATACAAAGAATGCCCCCACCCTTTCGTCAGCTTGTATTGCTCCGCCGTGTATTCGGCATCATGGATCAAGACATCAGCGCCCGCAGCGAAACGGAGGTAGTCCCCATACTCGCCCCCGCCGGGATGGCGGCTTGACAGCTCGTTATCCGTAAGAAAAACGAAGCTCTTTCCGTCCTCGGTGAATTTATATCCTATCCCCTGATTGGGATGGTTCAACGAAATCGGCGTTATCCGGACAGGACCGATTTCAAATGCTTCTTCACACACCGTATGGGAAACGATTTCGGCCTGCAACTGACCGAAATCCACGGGAAAGTAAGGGACAATCATAGACTTGGAAAGAACGTCCCCTATGGACCGCTGCGCGTAGGGACAGCCGAATAAATCGATCTTTGTTCCTTTCATGTAGATCGGTTTAAAAAAGGGGAAACCCATAAGGTGGTCCCAGTGGGCATGGGTGAAAAGAATGCTGAATTCACGTTCGCCCGACGCAAGCAGCCGATTTCCGAGTTTTCTGATACCGGTGCCCGCGTCGATGATGATAATGTCATTGTTCTTGCTTCTGACTTCGACGCAGGTCGTATCACCGCCATACTTTTCGTATTCTTTACCGGAAACCGGGATGGAACCTCTGGCTCCCCAGCAGGTGATCTTCATACTCTACCCTCCTCTCGATCTAATGCTGCAATACTATGGGCGGCGTCCGGGTTGTTTCTGCTAAGTTATCTTCGTTATCTCCATTGTTCATAAAAACAGATTTCCTGGAGCGGTTTCCTCGCAGGCCCATCCTTTTTCTCTTCCACGGGATAGCCCAGCGGAAAGAGCCCAACGACTCTGATTTCCGAGGGGATGTGAAGGAGGCTCTTCAGTTTATCCTCGTCGTAGATACCCACAAACACCGTCCCCAGTCCCAGGCCCTTTGCCGCAAGCATCAGGTTCTGAGCAGCCAGGCCCGCATCGACAAGATAGTAGTCCTGACCCCAGATGACTCCCGACTGCCCAGGGTCGGCGCAAAGAACAATCACCACCGGCGCATCAGCAAGGGCCTTCATCGAAGGGTTCGACTTGTAGCCTTTGGGCGCAAAATAAGATTCCACGTAGGATAAAGCGCTGATCTGGCCCCTCGTGTTCTTGTCCTTTACAACCACCAGGCGCCAGCATTGATAATTTGCCCACGAAGGCGCCGCGCGGACAGCCTCAAGAACTGCCTGAAGTTTTTCGTCTTCAACCGGTTTGTCGGAATATTTGCGGATACTCCTGCGCAATTTGATTGCCTCGAAAAGTTCCATGGGCGCGCCCCTTTCAGAGTTAGTAAGTTACGAATTAAAATCTACCCAAAATGGCAAGAATATTTCCCGCAAAGTGCGCAAAGGTCGCAAAGAAAGTCCAAAACGTTAGCCTTTATTTTAAGACAAAAGCCTCGCTTGCTTTTCTTGGCGTACTTTGCGAGAGACGCCTTTAGTTCCGGCTTGTCCGGGTTAGGAATATATGGTACGGAAAAGAAATTGTTGTATGATCAAATGTATAAAAAAAGGGTTCTAAAGTCAATCACAAAGGAGAATTATTTTCGAGAAGAGCGCGAGTAGATTGGTCCACAGGAGCGGAAATCCGAGAAGGCGTCGATGGGGCTCAGCAGGTACTTACAATTACTTACGATCCTGACGTTTTCTGAAAACATGCGGGGCAGGCAACCCCGCGAGGCGGAGAAAGCTCTCCGCCTCGCGATTTCAGATTTGTTGTGGCACCCATGCCGCATTAGGTTGTTTTACAAGCTTGGGCACCAGCTTGATGTCGACCCCGGGAAGAGCCAGGGAAACAGGACAATTTTGTTTGGCTTGTTCAGCAATGTCCTTGTATGTTTTTTCGTACGCAGGATTTGGCCGCCGTCTTCACCAAAAGATCCGTCGATGTGAATGACTTTCCTGGCCGGAGCCTTGGACACGGCTTATCCTCCGCAACAGATGATAAAACGTATAAGCGAAACCGTAAACCTCGTAGCATATGAAACTGTTGAACTATATTGTCTTGCCCCCTGCAAACTTAAGTTGCCTGTTTTGTTCGTTAAATAATAAATTATGCTCTTTAAAACACGTAATTATATGAAAAAACATAATTAAATAATAGCACTAGTCTTGAAAAACGGTTGCAGCCAGGGCCAGAAAGATCATAGTCGCGGCAGATGCCTAGGAGACATTTCCGGACGTCGGGAAGGACGAGAAACACTGAGCAGGAGGCATGAAGGAGCCCCGCAATGGCGAGGTGCCAGGAGCATTGGGGGCCGATGCGAAAAAATCGCACCGGCCGTTCATTTTGCTTAAATCTGTGATATACTCCCTTGAAAACAACGAGGCTTTCGTAAGGACATCCGATGCTGAACAATACCGTCATCGTGCGCTGCAAAGCTTGCAGGACGTTGAACCGTCTCCCCCTGGATAAGCTCAGCAGCCATCCCGTCTGCGGACAGTGCAGTGCCGCCCTTGAGGTCCCCCGAGAACCTATCAACGTGACGGCAGCAAGCTATGACCAGCAGGTCAGGGATTGGCCCGAGGTCGTCCTTGCCGAATTCTGGGCCAAATGGTGCGGGTACTGCCGCGCGATCGAACCCTTTGTCAATGTGCTCGCCATGAAAAGGGCCGGCCGCTTGAAGATCATTCGGGTTGATGTAGACGCCGAGAGGGTCCTTGCCGGCCGCTTTACGATCAAGGCCACGCCTACCTTCATCCTTTATCGGAACGGCAAGCAGCTCGCCCGTTTCGACGGCGCACCGGCGCAGCATAGTGAGCTCGAACACTGGATCGACCGTACCTTACAACAGCAAAGTCCGGCGGGATAAGCACTACGCCCGGTTCTTCAGTCCCGCAATCTCCTTCATGCGGAGCTCTGCCTCGCCTCTTTTCCCCTGCTTCAACAGATCAATGACCTCGGAGTCCACGATTTCCTGAAAAATCGCACGCCGCTTCACCGCATCTCCCACTTCTTCGAAAACACGCCTCCGGATCGCTGCAAGTTGATCGAGAAAAAAAGCGTACTCCGGCCCGTATTTCGATTCGAGCTCCTGCCGGATCTTCTTTGCAAGCGCCGGGCTTGCGCCGCCGGTCGATACGGCAATTGCCAGCTCCCCCTGTTTCACAACCGAGGGCACGATGAAAGTGCTTTCTTCGGGAGGCACGATGACATTCACCAGAATATGTTTTTTCTTGCAAGCCTGGGCTGCGGCAATGTTCACCCGCGGGGAATCGGTGGCGGCAATCACCAAAAACATGCCGGAAAGGTCGTTTTTTTCATCGAAGCTTTTTTGCCTATGGGTGATCTTGCCTGAATCGGAGAGTTCTTGCAGAGTGGGAGTGAGCGTGGGGCTGATAATGGTGACCTCGGCCCCCGCTTCAAGAAGGGAGAGTGCTTTGCGTTCCGCCACCCCCCCTCCGCCGATGACCAGGCAGGGCCGGTCCCTCAGATCCAAATAGGCGGGGTAGTATGTCATAGAGTCGGCAGTTTGCGCAACTGGGCCAGGGCCTTCCCTTTCATGGCCGGATATTTCTGGGCAAGGGTCTCGAACTTTGCACGGGCCTGGTCACGCTCGCCAAGCTCCATGTCGGATAGCACGCGCT
>JAJXTW010000145.1 GCA_021783455.1 Nitrospirota bacterium
GGCATTTTTTGTTAATACTCGTTTAGAGAATCTGGCAATTATAGAAGATGAAATTGAAGTCGAGTTCGATATAGATACATTTAATAGAAAAGAAATTCAGCTATACGACGGTAATAAGGGACAATCTATTTATAAAATTTACAAGATAAGCCAAGTGTCTTACGATGGGTTATTTGCGAATAAAGAACGTTATGGTGTTAATGGTATCAAATGGATTAAAGTTCAGCTGCTGCACCTTCTTTTTGAAATTTGTATAGATCCAATTGATGAGCTGAAGGGAGAAATAGATTGGATGTATAAAGAAGGTGCTTTTCATAGAGCGTTTGCAATGGGGCCTCTATTCCAGTATTTACAAATTCATTGCAAAAAAGAGGTATATGATGGCACAAACTGGCAATCTACCACTTCATAAAAGATTCAATGAAATAGAAATGAAAAAAGACATAGTGCACAGATATTTAAATATAACAAAAGCACTTCCGCGTCAATTAAAATATCTAAAAGAGAGTCGAGATTTTGCCGCTATCGTAAAAAATATGCGGAAAAAAGGCTGGAAGGATTGGCATATTCTGCTCGGAACCTACAATGCCGTCCTTAACTTAAAACATAAAGATGCCGGTGCGTCTGACTGGTATCCCAGAACTGACGAAGAGAAGAAGAAAATGATGAAGTTTAAAGAGGAGGAAGATTTTCAGCCTTATCCCGTTTCAGAATTTACGGAAGAAAAATTTGTGCAATATTTTCATTTTACATTGCTGTCAGTTTGCAAGACAATGGGGTTTGTTTTTAGGAGACAGGACGTTAGGATTGATAAAATTGAAAAATTTTTGCGACAGAGGATGTTATTTTTTGAGTTGGATGTGGATCATGATAAATACTTTCCGTTAGCAGATGATGGTGTGGGGACCGCATGACGTACAGCACGCAACGTTCGTTAGAACTCCTCCGTCTCGGCTCCGGTCAATCAGGTGCGACATTCCGCGAAGGCCAGGAGGCGGCTATCCGCCATATTGTGGAAGGACGCGGACGGCTGCTTGTAGTGCAGAAGACGGGCTGGGGGAAAAGCTTTGTCTACTTTATCGCCACCAAATTGCTGCAAGAGGCTGGCAGCGGCCCGTCTTTGCTTATCTCGCCCTTGCTGGCGCTTATGCGGAACCAGATCGCGGCGGCGGAACGGATGGGCGTGCGGGCGGTCACGATCAATTCCGATAATCAGGAGGAATGGGACAACATTGAAGCAGCCGTCAGGCGCAACGAGATCGATATTCTGCTGATCTCACCGGAGCGGCTGGCGAATGAGCGTTTTCGGACCGAAGTGCTTGCACATATAGCAGCGAGTATCTCCCTATTGGTGATCGATGAAGCGCACTGCATCTCGGACTGGGGACATGATTTCCGGCCTCACTACCGTCTTCTGGAGCGGATTGTGCGGACGCTTCCGGCCAACCTTCGGCTTTTAGCAACAACGGCTACGGCGAACAACCGCGTAATGGACGATCTGAAGGCTGTTCTGGGGCCGAGCATTACCGTCTCGCGCGGCGATCTGAATCGTCCGTCATTGCTGCTTCAAACCATCCGTCTGCCAAGTCAGGCTGAGCGCATGGCGTGGCTCGCTGCACAGGTGCCGTCTTTGCCCGGACACGGTATTATCTATACTTTGACCGTGCGTGATGCCGTACAAGTGGCTGACTGGCTTCAGTCACGAGGCTTGAACGTGGAGTCCTATACGGGTGAGACAGGTGAGCGACGGCCCGAACTGGAGCAGGCGCTTCTGGAAAATCGTGTAAAGGCCCTGGTTGCAACGACAGCCCTGGGGATGGGGTATGACAAACCGGACCTCGGATTTGTGATCCACTATCAGACGCCCGGATCGGTTGTTGCTTACTATCAGCAGGTTGGGCGAGCGGGACGCGCTCTTGATGCGGCGTACGGAGTGCTGCTGAGCGGGGAAGAAGAAACGGAAATCACGGACTTCTTTATCGAAAGCGCATTTCCGACGCGCGACGAAGTCCGGCTTGTGCTTGATGCTCTCACCGCATGCCCGACAGGACTTTCCATCCCTGGAATAATGGCGGAGGTTAACGTCAGCTACGGCCGCATTAGTAAGGTAATAGACCTGCTGGCACTGGAGTCTCCTCCGCCTATTGTCAAACAGGGCACCAAGTGGCAATTGACGACTGCGACGTTGAGCCGTTCTTTTTGGCAGCGGGCTGAGCGTCTCACGGCCCTTCGGCGCGTGGAGCAGCAGCAGATGCAGGAGTATGTGGGGTTGACATCCGGGCATATGGAGTTTCTGATACGGGCGCTCGACGGCGATCCGGGGAGGATCCGTCCGCCTGCTTTGCGGCAATTGCCGACGAACGTAGATGCTGCATTGGTAAGGGAAGCAGTGAGATTTCTGCGGCGCACCAGTTTTCCTCTTGAACTGCGCAAGAAATGGCCTGCAGGCGGGATGCCGCAGTATAATGTGAGAGGAAATATTCCGGCGGAGCATCAGGCCCGGGAAGGAAAGGTGCTGTGTGTCTGGGGCGATGCAGGGTGGGGCGAGCTTGTCCGGACGGGAAAATATCAAGACGGACGTTTCGCTGATGAATTGGTCACGGCGTGTGTAAGACTTGTTCGTGAATGGGCGCCGCGGCCCGCGCCGGAGTGGGTAGCCTGTATCCCGTCGCGGAGACACCCAGATCTGGTTCCTGATTTTGCCGGGCGTCTCGCAGAAGCATTGGACCTTCGCTTTTACCCGGTTCTGGAAAAGACAGACGATCGGCCCGAGCAAAAAACCATGGCAAACAGCACCCAACAGGCACGCAATATTGACGGATCACTGGACATCGTGAACAGGACAATTCCTCATGGGCCGGTCTTGCTCGTGGATGACATGGTAGATTCCCGCTGGACATTAACCATCGCTGCATGGCTGCTGCGAACGCACGGCAGCGGTGACGTATTTCCCCTGGCACTTGCGCGCACAGGGCATGGTGATTGAAAATGACGATTTCTCCAAATACACAGGCTATCCTTTTGCTGACAGCACCCTTGATCGCCGGACGGAACCAGCCCTCCGCTGACATACTGACTCCCGGCGAATACAAACAGCTGGCGCGGTTCCTGCGTGATAACCAGCGTCAGCCTTCGGACTTCCTCGGTCCGGAAGCAAAGGCGCTCATCGAGAAATGTTCGGCTGTTCTTGATGCCGCGCGGATTGAGCGTCTTTTAGGCAGGGGATTTCTCTTGAGCCAGGCTGTCGAACGATGGCAGGCGCGAACGATTTGGGTTATGAGCCGTGCTGATGCCGGATATCCTGGAAAACTGAAAGCCCGTCTCAAGGACGATGCCCCGGCGATTCTCTATGGTTGTGGAGAAGCGAAGATACTCGAGACCGGCGGGCTCGCGGTTGTCGGATCTCGAAATGTCAACGAAGAACTTGCAACCTATACCGAAGGTATCGGTAAGCTGGCGGCAGGGGCGCAGAAAACGATTGTTTCGGGAGGCGCGCGTGGGATCGATCAAGCCGCGATGAAGGGCGCTTTAGCGGCAGGCGGAAGGGTCATCGGCGTGATGTCAGACAGTCTCGAGCGGATGGCGCTTGTTCGCGAGCATCGTGAATTCTTGATGGAAGGCCGATTGGTTATGATATCGCCTTATGATCCGTCAGCGGGATTTCACGTCGGGAACGCTATGCAGCGCAATAAACTGATCTACGCGTTTTCAGACGCGGCCCTTGTTGTCAATTCCGACGTAGAAAAAGGAGGAACGTGGGCAGGAGCAATCGAGCAGTTAAAAAAGCTGAAGTTTGTTCCGGTCTATGTCCGGATCACGGGAGAAACAAATAAGGGACTTGATGCGCTTCGGAGAAATGGCGCGTTGCCTTGGCCGAATCCAGAAGCACCGGAAGCACTCATAGAAGTTATGGCAAAAACATATCCTGAACAGGATGCGCCGGGACAGAATGAACTTTCATTTGCAGTTCGGGAAGAACAAGTAAGCCTTTCACCTGTTGAAAGTCCCGCTTCACCGAGCGAGCAAACAATAATAAATCAGAACTCAAGCGTCACCGCGACCCCCGCTGAAGCGTTATTTGAAAAGGTCAGGGAACTGCTTCGCAAACTTGACGCACCCCGGACCGACGCCGAAGTTGCCGCGATGCTCGGAGTATCCAAAAGCCAGGCCAAGGAGTGGCTGGAACGGCTTGTCGAAGAAGGCACACTTGAAAAGTTAAAGAAGCCGACTCGGTATTGTCTGGTTTCGCGAGCGGATCGATTGTTTTAATTTTGCCGTGAGAAAAAATAGATGTTGAACGAAAACGATCTGGAACAAACCGTGCTTTCATGGATGAAGGGGCTTGGCTTTACCTGCCTTTGCGGCCCGGATATTGCCCCAGGCGAGCTTCTTGCCGAGAGGGCCGAGTTCGGCGAAGTTGTTCTGAGAAGACGACTCACCGATGCCCTGATACATCTCAATCCCTCACTTGACCCATCTGCAATTGACGAAGCGATCCGCAAACTCCTGCATCCCTCCCACGTTTCCCTGGTCAGAAACAACCATACCATCCACAACTACCTCATAAATGGCGTTCCTATTGACATTACCCGTCCCGATGGGGGCCATGGCGTCATGGTCCGGGTGATCGACTTTGACAGCCCAGGTAACAACGACTGGCTCGCGGTCAACCAGTTTGCCGTGACCGAGGGCAAGACTAACCGGCGGCCTGATATCGTTATCTTTGTGAACGGCCTGCCACTGGGAGTGATCGAACTTAAAAATCCTGCCGACGAGAATGCTACCATCTGGTCGGCGTTTAATCAGCTTCAGACCTACAAACAGCAGATCCCCTCACTCTTTTTGTACAATGCTGCGCTCATTATATCCGATGGTCTGGAAGCACGCTTAGGCACGCTTACCGCTGATCGGGAACGGTTCATGCCTTGGCGTACCATCGAAGGTGAGGAGCTTGCATCATCTGCCATCCCTCAGCTCGAAGTGCTTCTCCAAGGTGCGTTCGACAAGCGCCGGTTTCTGGATCTCGTCCGGCACTTCATTGTTTTCGAGGATGAGGGCGGAGGTCAGCTCATAAAGAAGATGGCCGGCTATCACCAGTTCCATGCAGTGAATGCAGCATTGGAAGAGACGCTGCGGGCCAGTAATAGATACCCAGATGGAACAAGAGAATCAGAAGGCAAGTACTATTCCCGGGCAGACAAGGCAAAAGAGAAACGCGATGTAGGCGACAAACGGGTTGGCGTTGTCTGGCATACACAGGGTTCGGGCAAGAGCTTGACCATGGCGTTCTATGCCGGGAAAGTGATCCTTAACCCCGCCATGGAGAACCCGACCCTCGTTATTCTCACTGATCGGAATGATCTGGATGATCAGCTTTTCGGTACATTTTCCTGCTGTCAGGAGCTTCTGCGCCAGGCGCCGGTCCAGGCTGGAGACCGTAAGCATCTACGCGAACTATTGCAGGTCGCATCAGGCGGCGTTGTGTTTACAACAATCCAGAAGTTTTTCCCTGAGGAAAAGGGCGATACGTTCCCCATGCTTTCTGACCGCAGGAACATCGTGGTTATCGCTGACGAAGCACACCGGAGCCAGTATGACTTTATCGACGGGTATGCGCGGCACATGCGGGACGCTCTCCCGAATGCGTCGTTTATTGGATTCACCGGTACTCCCATCGAGCTGACGGACAAGAACACCCGGGCGGTCTTCGGCGACTACATCAGCGTCTACGATATCCAGCAAGCGGTGCAGGATGGCGCGACTGTTCCGATCTATTACGAGAGCAGGTACGCGAAGCTGGAGCTTGCTGACTCCGAGAGGCCGAAGGTTGACCCGGAATTCGACGAGGCCACAGAAGGTGAAGAGGTCGAGCGCAAGGAAAAGCTCAAGACCAAGTGGGCGGCTCTTGAGGCGGTCGTGGGCACGGAGAAGCGCGTGAGCGTGATCGCCCGCGATCTGGTGGATCACTTCGAGAAGCGGCAGGAGGCCATGCTCGGCAAGGCAATGGTCGTTTGCATGAGCAGGCGCATCTGTGTGGACCTGTACCAGGCAATCATTAAACTGCGGCCTGACTGGCATTCCGATGATGACGATAAGGGCGCAATCAAAGTCGTGATGACCGGGTCCGCGTCCGATCCTCTGAATTGGCAGCAGCATATCCGGAACAAGCCTCGAAGAGAAGCTATCGCCAACCGGTTCAAACTTCCGAAAGATCCCTTTAAGATCGTCCTGGTACGCGATATGTGGCTTACAGGTTTCGATGTACCATGCCTGCACACGATGTATGTGGACAAGCCCATGCGCGGCCACGGCTTGATGCAGGCGATCGCGCGCGTGAACCGGGTATTCCGGGACAAGCCGGGCGGTCTGGTCGTGGATTATCTGGGATTGGCGGATCAACTCCGAAACGCCCTTGCAGCATACACTGAGAGCGGCGGCACAGGGCAGACGGCCATTAACCAGGCCGAGGCAGTGGCGTTCATGCTCGAAAAATACGAGATCTGCCTTGGGATGTTCCATGGTTTTGACTGGTCAGCATGGAAGATCGGAAAGGCTGCTGTTCAACTCTCTCTTCTCCCTTCGGCTCAGGAGCATATCCTGAAGCAGGAAGATGGAAAAGGTAGGCTGATCAAAGCCGTGGTCGAATTGTCCAAGGCATTTGCCCTGTCGGTTCCCCACGAGGAAGCGCTCCGGATACGGGATGATGTGGCTTTCTTCCAGGCTGTCAAAGCGGCACTCGTAAAGAGCGAACCGACAGGAGGTAAGACCGAAGAAGAGATGAATCTGGCGATCCAGCAGATCGTATCTCGGGCCATTGCACCGGGTGAGGTGATCGATATCTTTGCTGCAGCAGGATTGAAGAAGCCGGATATCTCGATTCTGTCCGAGGAGTTCCTTGCCGAGGTCCGGGGATTGCCGCAGAAGAACCTCGCCGTGGAACTGCTGCGCAAGCTCTTGAATAACGAGATCAAGACGAGGGCCAAACGGCACCTGGTACAGGCACGATCATTTGCTGAGATGCTGGAGACAGCTGTCCGTCGCTATCAGAACCGGGCGATCGAGACAGCCCAGATCATCGAGGAGTTGATCGGACTTGCCAAGGACATGCGCGAGGCTGAGAAGCGGGGCGAGGATCTCGGGCTTAATGACGATGAAGTCGCTTTTTATGAGGCACTTGAGGTGAACGATAGCGCCGTGAAGGTTTTGGGGGACGATACGCTCAAGATTATTGCCCGGGAACTGGTCGAGACTGTTCGTAAGAACACATCTATCGATTGGACTGTGAAAGAATCAGTAAAGGCTAAACTGCGGGTGATCGTTAAACGC
The DNA here is from genome assembly GCA_021783455.1 of Nitrospirota bacterium. GTDB lineage: Bacteria > Nitrospirota > UBA9217 > UBA9217 > UBA9217 > JAJYKN01. The sequence goes on from JAJXTW010000145.1 coordinate 7,327, forward strand.
ATCTTGCGCAAGTACGGATATCCGCCGGACAAGCAGGAGCGAGCGACCTTGACTGTTCTGCAAC
>JAJXTW010000146.1 GCA_021783455.1 Nitrospirota bacterium
CTTCTTAATTTCTAAATCTTACTTGAAGACCAAAAGCTCCTGAGGGTCAGCCCGCCATTCGAACCGCGTCGCGCCGCTACTTGCGCATTCGCAAAAGTCCCCCTCTCAGGGAAACCCCGTGAGAGGGGGGGGCACTGCCTCATAATTAGATATTACTTCTTGTGGCACTTCCCGCAATTGGTTGCATCCTTCGCGCTGAAAGCCCTTGTGCCATTGTGGCAGGCGCCGCAGAACTTACCTTCGTTGATGGCAGTCATGGTAATGGCATCTGCGCCCTTTTTCATCTTGAATACGCCGGGATGGCACTCAGAGCACTTGAGGCCTTTCCCAGCGTGCACCTGACCGTCAAATATGACTTTGCCGGGTCCGCCCTTGGCTTCGAATTCGATCTTCCTGCCGGCTGGAACCGCAAAAGCGGAAACTGCAATCGCTAACGATGCGACTAAAGCCAGGGCCGATACAAATAACCTTTTCATTATGGTTTCACCTTCTTCCGTGTTGGATTTCATCCTGATTTCTGCGTGCAAAATAAGCCACAGAGATTCAGGAAAAAAGAAACACATCTCCATCGGATCTGTTCACCGTGCATTGATGTTATATTTTTTTTTCTGTTTCATCCACTCTTCGATCCCGTTCGAGTCCTTCGGTTGGGCAAACAGGAACCCCTGGCCATAGTGGCACTGCAGTTCTTTGACTGTTGACAATTGATGCGCCAGCTCTATACCTTCGGCAATCACATCGAAGTTCAAGCTCTTTGCCAGAGAAATAATTGAGAGAATGACCTCATGATTCTCACTGTCAGCCGAGAGCTTGTCAATGAACGTGCGGTCGATCTTGAGCGCGTTGATCGGGAAGTGGTGTAAATAGCTGAGGGAGGAATAGCCTGTGCCGAAGTCATCGATATGTATGCGGACCCCCATATTCTGAAGTCGTTTCATCGTCGCCGCCGCGGCTTCAACGTTTTCCATGATCATGCTCTCCGTTATCTCGTAAACCAGCGTGTGCGGATCGAGCCCGGTTTCCTTAAGAAGGTTTTCAAGTTTGGCGGCCAAATCCTGCCGCGTGAATTGTTTACTCGAAATATTGATGCCCATATACAGCGGGGGGTCCACAGGAAAGAGCTCCTGAAGTTTCTTGAGCTCGCGGCAGGCCCCTCTGAGGATCCATTCGCCGATCGCGTTGATCAGCCCGTTCTCTTCTGCCAGGGGGATGAATTCCATTGGATGAATAAGACCCCGTGTCGCATGGTTCCACCGGACGAGGGCTTCAAAACCGACCACCCGGTCCGTTTTCAGATTGATAATGGGCTGGTAATGAAGAACCAATTCTTTATGATCAATGGCCCCGCGCAGATCAGACTCCAGTTGCTGCCGGTCGAGTATGGTCGCGCGCATTTTCTCATCAAAGATCTCAGAGCAAGCGCTTCCTCTTGCCTTTGACTGATACATGGCGATGTCCGCGTCGCGAAGGATCTGTTCCGCCTGCTCGTAGTGGCCGAGGCCCAAGGCAATGCCAATGCTGACTGAGCTGAACACTTCATGGCCCTTGACCATGACCGAGGTCGACATTTTTTCGTGAATCCGTTGAGCGACATCAACGGCGTCCTTCAACTCGCTGATGTTCTCAAGGAGGACGGCAAACTCATCACCGCCCAGTCGCGCAACCGTGTCGCCCGGCCTGGTGCATTCGGAAAGCCTGAGGCTGACCACGAGGAGGAGTTGGTCTCCGATGGCATGGCCGAAGCTGTCGTTGACGATCTTGAAACGGTCGAGGTCGAGAAACAGCACGGCATAGTGCGCTTCGACGCTCCGCCGCGAGGCGGTTATCACGTGCTGCAACCGGTCCATGAAGAGCGCGCGGTTCGGCAGACCTGTCAGGGCGTCGTGAAAGGCGTCGTAGGCCAATTGCTCCTCAGCCTTTTTTCGGAGCGTGACGTCCGTCTGTGAACCTGCCAAGCGGTAGGCGTATCCGTCGCCGTCCCGCACCGCGAGACCGCGGCTCAGCATCCAGCGATACGTCCCGTCCTTGTGCATGATGCGGTATTCTCCCTCGAAGTGCGAGTCCCGCCTCTTCAGATGGGCCTCGATCCCCGCTTCCAGTGCGCCCCGGTCGTCGGGATGGACCCTCGTAAGCCATTCCTGGGGGTTGTCGTTGATGTCTTTCTCGCTGAAACCGAGCATGGCCTTCCACCGGCCGGAAAAGTAAATTTTGTTGTTCCGGAGGTCCCAGTCCCACAAGCCGTCGTTCGCGCCGCGTGCGGCAAGCGCATACCGTTCCTCGCTTTCCTTGAGTGCTTCTTCGGTTCTCTTACGATCGGTAATGTCCCTCGAATATTCGATCACGTGCGAGACGCTTCCGCCTGCATCGATGATGGGATACGAATACACATCCCGCCAGAGCTTGGTCCCGCACAATGAAACTTCTTCTTTTTCCTTGGCGAAGGGATCTCCTGAGGCGAACGTCTTCTCGATGATGCAGTTGTTGCAGACCTCGCCGCGGTCCCGCAGCGCCTCAAAGCAGGTTTTGCCCAGGAGGTCCGAAAGTTTTTTGTTTTTCATCCTGGCATACGCCTCGTTCGCGCGCACGATCGTGTACGTGCGATCGAAAATACAGAACGGATCGTAAATGCTGTCGAAAATCGTGCTGAGGAAAGCTTCCGACTTGATGAGGGAGGCCTCGGTCTGCTTTCGCTCGTGGATTTCCTGCTCGAGTATTTCATAACTGTTCTTTAAAGACTGACTCATTACGTTGAAATTCTTCGCCACCTCGCCGAATTCCGTCCTGTCCTTCGAGTCGAGAGTGAACCCGAGGTCCCCCGACGCAAGTATGCGCGTCGCGTTAACCAACTCGCCGATGGAGCCCGTAACAGCCCGCGTCAATCGTGTGGCGACTATGATGCCGAAGAGGAACGTCGCCGATAACGACACGACCAGGATCATCCATGCATTCTCAATCTTCTTCATTGCATCTTGAGTAATGACCTTAAGCGTGGTGCTCGCCTGTCTCGACATGCCTTCCGTCACGGTAAGGAGCTTGTTCCCGAGCTCCGCCGCGTTAAGCTTCAACTCGTTCATTTTATGCGCATTCGCCGATGCGGTAATGTAATAGCTCATAGCGGTTTCGTAAGCGCCGACGAGCGACTGCATCCGTTCGATCTGGACCGCATTCCTGGGCGCATGATGGCAGCCGGAGCACTTTTTGGCTACTTCATCCAGATGGGCCGCGTTGTCGGTGATGGGATCGAGCCTGCGCCTCAGGTTCGTGTGGACGGTATAGAGATCGGACTGCACCGTCTGGACGGATATTATCAGGTTTTGCCGAAGGTCTTCGATCTGGTGAAGGTCAACCAAGCGGTTGAGCGTGGCGGTGGTGTTCCTGATGTAGAGCGTCACCAGCAAAGCGCCTGCGGCCGACAGAATAAACATGAGAAACAGCGATAAGAAGATCTTGCGTTTCATAGAAGGCGCCTCTCGGGATTGTGCGCAGTTTATTTGCTCAGATATTCATAGGGTTTGATGACTATACCAGCCTCTTTCACCAATTGGAACACCGGCTGGTAGTCCTCGGCCCTGGTTGCTACGAATCGAATGGCGCCGAATTTTCGGAGAACGTCCTTCCCCTCCGTTTCTCCGTCCATTTCGAGGAGCGCCTGTTTTAATTTCTGTTTCAAGGCGTCATCGAGGTCCTTTCGTACGCACAGCCCGTTCTCCGGCACGTGAGCAGATTTCGCGAGGACAAGCAGCTCCCGATCCACCCGCGGATTTTCCCTTCGCAGGCGGTCGTAGATTGTGTTTTTTGCCGCCCCGATGTCCGCATTGCGGTCCAGAACGGCGTCTATCGCCGCATCGTGGCTGCCGGTAAAAAAATACTCGCCGAAAAAATGGTCCGTGTCCATAACGCCGTTCTTCCGCAAAAAGGCCTGTGGAAAGACGTACCCCGCGGTCGTCGCCCTATCGACGTAAGCCATCTTTTTGCCCTTCATGTCCTTCACGGTCCTGATCCCCCCGTCCTTTCTGACGAACAAATAGCCGCAATAGGTGGACCGGTTGTCGAGATCAACGGGACGGGCGAGAGGAACGACGCCAAGTTTCCTGATCGCAAGCGCACCGGTGAAGGAGCCGAAGAACGCGCCATCCATTTTTTGGGTATGGAACCGATCGATGATGTTGGTGTATTTACTCAGAATGGTTATTTCGATTGTCACGCCTGTCTTTTTTGAAAGATATTCACCGAGCAGTTTGAACCGATGCTTCTGCTTAAAAACGTTCATTTCCGGCAAAATGCCTATCAGAATTTTTTTCGGCGAGGCTTGGGAATAAACGGCTTGCGGCGGGAACAATGCAACGGACAAAAAAATAAGGATGACGCCTGCAATACGTTTCATAGTCCCCCCCGGGTGCTGCCGAATGCTATCTGAAATTTATACCTTCGAGGTCTTGGGCCTGGCCAGCCGTGGCCGCCGCCCGCCCACAAAACGAGAAACCCTGACTTTGCGTCCACAAAGTCAGGGAGTAGCGTGCACTCCGTTTTTTTTCCGGGGTTTGCTCTTTCCGCCGCCCACGGGCAATGCCGACCGAGGCGCCGGTCCCGCTGAACGCTGCAGGTAGTTTCGTCGGAAAGCTTCATGGCGATCAGGATCCGGGATTCCCCGGAGCTCCGTGCGGCCTTTTGCCTGGAGCGCGAAAGTCGCAGGCCGGCAATTCCATATGGTCTCCCGGAGAAATGCCCCTCATGTCAAAACCTTTCACCCCGGATCATGCAGCGGAAGTAAAGTCATGAAGGTTCGGCCCGCAGCTCCTACGGCACCAGCCTCTGCTTGCGCAGTTCTTTCATGATCACGGCCACGTAGGCCTTGATCGTTTTCCCGCTTTTTCCACCGATCCTGGTCTCGGTCGCTACCGTCCAGATCAGTTTCTCAGTGGCCACGTCGTAGAGGTTCGCCTCCGCCATGACGGATTTTTGCTCGGTCATATAGCTCGACGTATAGACCGCTGTATACCCGCTGGTGTAGTATCCCGGCCAGGTCCTGTAGTAAGGCGCCGGCTGGTACATCCCCGGATACGTCGGCTGATAGGTGATTGTTCCCGGCACCTGGACCTGCTCCTCCTTCGAGCCCGTGAGCCGTGTGAGCAGCAGCGTGTCGAAGCCCTGGGTCTTGAGCTTTTCGTCCAGGACCTCTTTTTTCACGAGCTCATCGCCGGGAAATACCGTATAACTCGGGACGGCATCGATCCCCCGAGCCTTGAAGTGGTTGACGAACTCATCCTCGGCGATGCGCCGGTTCGTCTGATTTTTGAGGATTGCATAGACAAACACCTTGCGCAGTTTGCCCTGGTAGGACGCATCCTTCCAGACCGAAATCACTTTTGTGGTCGCGCAGGCCGCGAACAGCGCCACCGCCAGCATCAATACAAGCAAATATACGGATGTTGTTCTCATCTTGTTCTCCTTTCGAATGAGTATTTGAACCGGTCGAAGTGGCGAAAAAACCGGCCCGAAACGGCTGGTCAGCATCTTTCCCGTGCCGGAAACCTGCACATCATTCACCGTCAAGGGCAATCATGCGACTCATTGTCCCGGGACCTACATCTTGTGACAATGGGAGCACAGACCCATTGCCGACGTCGCGTTGAACCGGAAAAGGTTCGGGGTCTCGGTGCTGTGCGGGTTATGACAGCTTCCGCAATAAAAGACCTTGTCGGGCCTCGCAGGGTCCATCAGTATCTTCACTTCCGCCTTCGTCGTCACGGTTCCAGCCGTTGCCACGTTCTCCGCCTTCGTCGTCACGGTTCCAGCCGTTGCCACATTCTCCGTTTTCAACGCGCTGATCGGCAGACCCACCGGATGCGAGGCCCCCGAAAAGACAGTGACCGCGTGCCGCTCCTTCGGGATGTCCGGGTGGCACCCAAGGCAGACCTCGACAGGCGGCTTGAGAAGCAGCGCCATCTGATCGGAAGAATGGGGCGAATGACAGCTCAGGCACATGCCGGCGGCGACGGGCGGATGCACGGTCTTCTTGGTGAACATCGCCTGGTCGTGGCAGCCGAAGCAGAGCTCAGGGGGATTTGCTTTCAACAATTTTGCGTTCTTCGACGAGTGCGGGTCATGGCAGGCCGTACAGCCCATATCCAAGGCGGGATGAACGGTCTTCTTGGTGAACATCGCGTTGTCGTGGCAGCCGTAGCAGAGGTCCGGCTGCTCGCTCGAGAGGCCGTTGGCGATCTTGTTCGTTATCTTGTGCGGCACGGTCTTGGCATCGAGCCCCGTGTGGCAGGCCGTACATCCCATTGCGAGGGCCGGGTGCACGACCTTCTCGCTTTGCAATTTTGCATGGCACTTCAGGCAGTCCACCTCCTGGTTTGACGCCGCGGCCGGCTTTACCATCGCCCCATAGGCCATCGCCGCCATGACCAATAATACCGCTGTGAACCTCGTGATTATCCGTATCATCGATGTCATTTTCATTTCCGCCCTCTTTCGCTTCACAGAAAATAAGTCCGCTCTGTGAACTCTGTGGTACCTTCGACTTTTTACGAGACCGTCTGGATCGGCTTGATTATATTGCCTCCTCCCGGCGTCATTTTACTGTTTGTCAGCGGGGCCCTACCACGCTGTGACAATTTGCGCACAGGCCCATTGTCGAAGTCGCGTTGAACCGGAAGAGGTTCGGGGTCGCGGTGCTGTGCGGGTTATGGCAGCTTCCGCAATAGAACACCTTGTCGGGACGCAAAGGGTCCATCAGCGCCGGTTTTTCCTTCACCGCCACCGCCCCCTTTTTCGCTTCTTCACTTCCCGTATTTGCTTCCATTTTCTGCAGACCGAGCGGATGCGAGGTCCCCGAAAAAACCTTAACAACGTGCGGCGCCCCAGGGATGTTCGGGTGACATCCGAGGCAGACCTCGACAGGCGCGCTGAGGAGCAGCGCCATCTGATCGGAAGAATGGGGCGAATGACAGCCCAAACACATGCCGGCGGCGACAGGCGGATGCACGGTCTTCTTCGAGAATATACCCTTGTCGTGGCAGGTAAAACAGAGTTCAGGGGGCTTTGCTTTCAGCAATCTCTCGTTCTTCGAGGAATGCGGGCTGTGGCAGCCCGTGCAGCCTACCATGTCGATTGCCGGGTGGATGTCTTTCTTCGTGAATGTCCCCTTATCGTGGCAGCCGTAGCACAGATCAGGAGGGGCTGTTTTCAGCAGTTTATCGTTCTTCGAGGAGTGCGGGCTGTGACAGCCCGTGCAGCCCGCCTTCTTGATTGCGGGGTGAACGTCTTTTTTCGTGAACTTCCCCTGATCATGGCAGCCGTAGCACAAGTCAGGAGGATTGGTCTTCAGCAATTTATCGTTGTCGGAGGAGTGCGGGCCATGG
>JAJXTW010000147.1 GCA_021783455.1 Nitrospirota bacterium
CGGAAGTTCGCTTTTCTCGGAGCCTTTATTCTCGGCGCGATCCTGACGCCTACCCCGGACATATTTAACCAGACGATCCTCTCCGTCCCGATCTACCTGCTGTACGAACTCGGCATCCTCTTCGCGCGGGTATTCGGCAGGCCGAAAAAACCGACGTCTGCGGATCTGATGGAAATAAAATAAGAACCGGCGACGGCGGGGGATTGGGAATGAAGAGATGATTGTTATTTCCTTCGTGGCCGCAGCCTCTAACAGCGGAAAGACCACGCTGATCGAGAAGGTCGTTGCTCTCCTCAAGACGCGAGGCTTGCGGGTAGCCGTGGTGAAGCACGCTTCTGCCGGTTTCGACCTCGATAAGCCCGGGAAAGATTCCTGGCGTTTTGGGCAGGCCGGCGCGGACACGGTCGTACTCGTGGGCCCGGATAAGATGGCGATCATAAAGAAGAGCGGGCCGGAACCGGCGCAGGAAGAGCTCATGCGGGCCGTCGGAGACGCCGATATCATTATCCATGAAGGCTTCAAAAAAAGCGCCATGAACATGATCGAGGTCTTCCGCTCCGGCGCTTCGGGAGACCGGCCCCTCTGCATGGACGATCCTTCGGCCTTCCTTGCCCTGGTGAGCGACAGGCCGTTTCCCGTTTCCCTCCCTTGCTTTGATTTTAACGACGCAGAAGGAATCGCGGATTTTGTCGTGAAAGAAGCTGCTTCTCCCAAAAGCTGACCGCGTAAGTAGTGTTGCAAAATTTTATCAGAAATTTTGATGAAAATATGAGATTTACTTATAGAAAATCTGTCTATAGGATTTTTTTTCATTGACATTCTCCCCGGTTTTCCATATTTTATGTGCAACATATTGTGCACCTCAGGGCACCCGCCTGCGAGTAAGGAGCAATTATGTCCGGAGCTAGATCAAAAAAGCTGTTTGAGAAAGCGAAAAAACATATTCCCGGCGGAGTGAACAGTCCTGTCAGGGCGTTTCGCTCGGTGGGTGGAGAGCCGCTTTTCATCAAGAAGGCCAAAGGATCGAAGATCTACGATGCCGACGGAAAGACGTACATCGATTATGTTCTTTCCTGGGGGCCCATGATCCTGGGGCACGCTCATCCGCGCGTGACCGCAGCGCTCAAAAAGGCCATTGCGAACGGCACGAGTTTCGGCGCCCCTACGGAGATCGAGATCACGCTGGCCAGGATGGTGAAAAAGGCGTTCCCGTCCATCGAAATGGTGCGTATGGTGAGTTCCGGCACCGAGGCGACCATGAGCGCCATCCGGGTTGCGCGGGGATACACCCGGCGGGACAAAATCGTCAAGTTTGAGGGCGGCTATCACGGACACGGCGACAGCCTGCTCGTAAAAGCGGGGAGCGGCGTGGCGACCTTCGGGCTGCCGGACAGCCCGGGCGTTCCGGCTGACCTGGCGAAGCTCACGATCACGATCCCCTACAATGACCTCGAAGCCTTCAAGAATATCGCGTCCCGTGAAGGGGAGCAGATTGCATGCATTATCGTCGAGCCAGTTGCAGGAAATATGGGGTGCGTGCCTCCTGAACCGGGATTTCTCGAAGGCTTGAGGCGGGTCTGCGACCAGTACGGCATTATCCTCATCTTCGATGAGGTGATGACCGGGTTCCGGGTGGCCTACGGCGGCGCCCAGCAGCTCTACAAGATCAAACCGGACATGACCTGCCTCGGCAAGGTGATCGGCGGCGGGTTGCCGGTAGGGGCCTTCGGCGGTAAGCGCGACATCATGGAGAACATTGCCCCCATCGGTCCGATCTATCAGGCCGGAACACTCTCAGGAAATCCGCTTGCTATGACCGCCGGTATCGAGACGCTGAAACTCCTGTCGAAACCCGGCGTGTACAAGACGCTTGAAAAAAGCTCGGCTGATCTGGAAAAGGGACTGCGGGCAGCGGCCCAGGAGGCGGGCATCCCGACAACGTTTAACCGCGTGGGCTCCATGTTCACCGCCTTTTTCACGGATCGGAAAGTGAAGGATTTTGCCAGCGCGAAAACGGCCGATACCGCGCGGTTCGGCAAATTCTTCCTGTCCATGCTCAAGAACGGCGTGAATCTCGCGCCGTCTCAGTTCGAGGCTGCGTTTATGTCCCTGGCTCATACCAGGGCGGACATCAACAAGACCATCGACGCGGCGAGAAAGAGCCTGAAAGACCTTTAAGATTTTTTTGCCGCGCCCTGCACTCGTTTATGGCCGCGTTTTCGCAAGAGCGGGCCACGCTATTGCATGGCCTGTATTCGCGCAGAAAGCACTCATAAACACAGGCCGCCGGCTCGTTATCGCCGGGTGCAGGCAGAGAACGCGGAGGTTGCAGAGGACTACGCAGTTGTAATTTTGGGGATCAGGATTCAATTTCGCGCTCTTCCGCACTCAGTGGCATGTTGTATCGGGAGCGCATTTTTATGGAAGAAAAAGACCGTAAGCTCATGCGCATGCTCGGCGTCCTGAGCACCGTGGGACTTACCCTGGTGTTTGCGACGGTTATCGGTCTTTTTATCGGCCTCAAACTGGACAAATGGCTCGGCACGTCTCCCTGGTTTACCGCGGTCTTTGTCCTGTTCGGCATTATTGCAGGCTTCCGGAACCTTTTCGTGTACGCCAGGCGGAGCCAGAAAACGCTCGACGAAGAAGAAAAAGAAGATAAAAAAGAGCATGACTGACGAAGCGCAAATACGACGCCAGGCAATAGCGGCAATCATTAAGGGAGTGGCCTGGAAAACAACGATGGCCGTTCTTGTCGTTGCATCAGCCGCCCTGGTGGTTTCGCTTTTTCGGCAGGGGGAAGAACGCTGGTGGTTCGTACCGGGAAGCATCATCTTTGGCGGCATGCTCGGTTTGCTGAACTTCCGGTGGCTCGCGATCGCCGTGGAGCGAGTGTACCTGAGGAAGGGCGCAACGCCCGGCCTTGCGAATCTGGCCGCAGTGGTCATCAGCGTCCTTAAACTTTCGATCATATTTATCATTCTTTTTGTTGTCTTGAAATGGCATCTCGTTCATATTTTCGGCTTGGTCGGAGGCCTTTCGCTCTCTTTCCTGGCCATTGTTTGGGAAGGAGCGACGCTGATGAAACAGACGTTGAAAAAAGAGGAAGAGTAAACACTGACATGCGAAATGGCTGTAAACGAACTGCATAATATTTAGGGGAGGAACGAACGTTATGAAGAACCATGCATTGAGGCCGCTGTTCGTGGTTATCGGTATCATCGTATTGATACTGCTGTTCCGAATAGTGTATGTCCCGAAGGATTTCGGCATCGGTGAGCGGGGATATATGTACGGCTGGCACCGGCATTCCAATGAGCAAGACTGGAAGAACTTCAAGGTCAAGTACCAAGGCAAGGAATATTGCAAAGACTGTCATTCCGACAAGTACGACAGCATCAACAAGACCCCGCACAAGATCATCCAGTGCGAAAACTGCCATGGCCCGGCGATCGACCATCCGTCCGATCCGCCGAAGCTCACGATCGACAGGAGCAGGGCGCTCTGTCTCCGCTGCCATTATCCGCTGCCCTATCCCACGAGCGGGCGGGCGAATATCAAGAGCATCGATCCAGACAAACACAATCCGGGTATGGAATGTGTCACCTGTCACAATCCGCACAACCCGATGGAGGGACTGAGATGATTACGCGAAGGGACTTTTTGAAAAAATCCGTTATAACGGCAGCCGGAGTCGCGTTGCCCCTCGCTGCCTTCGAAGTATTGGATCCGAAGAAACTGATGGCCCAGGAAGCGGCCGATACGAAAAACGGCACGCGCTGGGCGTTCGTCGTGGACACCTATAAATGCGTCGGCTGCGGCCTGTGCGTCAAGGCCTGCAAGCTCGAGAACGAGGTGCCCTATGACACCAGCGTGACCCGAACGTGGGTCGAACGGTATGTGATCACCAAGGACGGCAAGACCCATGCAGACACTCCCAAGGGAGGGCGGGACGGGTTCACCACCTCGAAAATTTCTCTCGGGATGTCCGAAGAGGCCGCTCCCAAGGATATGATGGCGAAGCCCGAAACCAAGCCGACCGAAAAGTTCGAAGATATCGATCCGAACGATATCACCAAGGCCTTTTTCGTGCCCAAGCTCTGCAACCAGTGCGACAACCCGCCGTGCGTACAGGTCTGTCCCGTGGGCGCCACGTACCAGACGCCCGACGGCGTGGTTCTGGTGGACCGGACGTGGTGCATCGGCTGCGGTTACTGCATCATGGGCTGTCCCTACGGCGTACGGTTCTTCCACCCGGTATATCATACGGCCGAGAAGTGCACCTTCTGCTACCACCGGATCACCAAGGGGCTGAAAACGGCCTGCGTACAGGCTTGTCCCTTCGGCGCGCGGCAGATCGGCAATCTCAAGGACCCCAATGACCCGGTTACAAAGATCATTATGACTGAACGCGTCTCGGTCCTGAAAGCGGAGTACGGAACGAAACCGCAGGTCTTCTATATCGGTCTTGACAAGGAGGTGCGGTAATGTTAGCGCACGGAGAATTATGGACGGTAAAAGAACTCTTCGTCTACCCGAACGAGTTCATCTACTGGAGCATTCAGATCGTGATGTACCCCTTCATGACGGGTCTTGTGGCGGGCGCTTTCGTGCTGTCGTCGTTGTACCATGTGTTCGGCATCAAACAGCTCAAGGACATGGCCCGGTTCGCGCTGGTGTTTTCCTTTGCCCTGCTTCCCATCGCGCCGCTACCCATCCTGCTTCATCTTCAGTCGCCCTTCCGCGGCATCAACGTAATGATGACGCCGCACTTTACCTCGGCCATCGCCGCTTTCGGTATTGTGTTCTTTTCCTACGGGGCCATCGTGGCGTCGGAAATCTGGTTCCTCTATCGCAAGCACATTGTCGATTCGGCGCTGAAGCTCCGTGAAAAGAAGGACAAGACGCTTGTCGATCAGTTCTGGTACCTTATCTTCTGCACGCTGACCCTGGGATCCTACGACGTGAGCGAAGAGGCTCTCCATACTGATGAAAAGATCGTTAAGATCCTGGCTGGAGTCGGCATTCCGGTAGCCTGCTTTCTGCACGGCTATGCGGGCTTCATCTTCGGCTCGGTAAAGGCGAACGCGCTCTGGATGACGCCGCTCATGCCGGTCATTTTTATCATGTCAGCGATCGTGTCCGGCATTGCCCTCTGTATGCTTACTTATATCCTGACCATGGAAATCAAGAAGTTCTTGGCTCATCGGAAGAAGGCGGCATTGGGCGTGTTTCATTCCGAGGCGGAGATCAAGGGCGTTGAGTTCCATGTCATACAGATGACCGCCAAGTACCTCATTGTTTTCATGATTGCCGCCATCAGTCTCGAATTGCTGGATATGATCTTCCGCGGTTATACCGCGCTCAAGTCCTGGGACGTGATCAGGAGCGTGATCTATGGCAGGGATTTCAACGACATCTTCATCCTGCAGTACGGTATCGGAAACCTTTTGCCGTTCATCATGTTCCTGATGCCCGGTTTGACGATCCGAAGGACCGTGGTCGGAACCATTCTCGTGCTTTTCGGCGTGTTCATGATGCGGTGGAACGTGGTGATCGGAGGCCAGGCTTTCTCGCTGTCCTTTGCCGGCTACATGCACTATCACATGCCGATCATACCGACCGACTGGGAGACCTTCAAAGAGGGTCTGTTCGGTGCCGTGTCCGTTGGCATAGCGCCCTTCGTGCTGTTCTGGTTCGTCAACAAGATTTTCCCGGTCTTTATCGAGGCCCCCTCGGAGTAACGGCAACGCTCATAACTCAGATCACTTGATTGTCACTTCACGGCGGGACCTGTTTACAGGTCCCGCTTTTTTCCCGCGTCGTGCCCTTGGGGACCGCAAAATACGCTGTATTTATTGGCCGTCCAGCAATTATCTGTGCGTAAATCGGCTCTAATATATCTATTGACAGAGTACGGTCTCCTGTGATATAAAAACTGGCCTAGTGGTAATAGCTTGAGACTTTTTACTTTTCTAAGTTTAGGTGCCTGGGGGGAGAGTATGAAATTGATCGATTGGTTTAGAGGGAAAGTAACGCACTTGAGCGAACGCCTCAAGGAGCCGATTTCGTTAAAAGCGAAATTGCTTATCACCGTGCTCATACTTGTTATTGTCTTCGGCGGCGGCTTCGTTGCGTACAAGTTTTACGATTTTACCCAGAACAATCCCAAGTTCTGCGTAGGCTGCCACCTGATGCAACCGGCCTATGACAGCTGGTCGCAGAGCGAGCACAAGTCCCTGAACTGTCACGAATGTCATCATCTGACGATCCCGGAGCAGAACCAGTTGCTCATCAGCTTTGTGCTGCACAGGCCGACCGCGGTTCCCGAGCGCCATAAGGGGCAGGTCATTGTGCTTTCGAGTACGTGTGCAAAGTGCCACACCGAAGGGAAAGCCGAACGGATCAACAAGTCGCTGTTCCATGCCAAGCACGTGTTTATGGAGCAGATCGAGTGTACCGCGTGCCATGGCGAGGTGAAGCCTGACAAGAGCGGTCTGCACCACTTCCTTCCGACGGAGAAATTCTGCACTAATTGCCATAAGAACAGGCAGGTGCACGGCGTAGGCATGGGCGGCCTTGCATGCATCAACTGCCACACTGACCGGACGAAGGATCTCAAACCCGGACGTTTTAAATGCCTCTATTGCCACAGCACTGATGAAAGTATCAAAGAGCAGCTTATGAAAGATAATACCATGGATGTGAGGTTCTTTACGCCTGATGCTGCAACGGTCAACAAGGCGACCAAGATCAAATTCGACAAGAATTCACCCATGCAGTTCTATTGCTATGAATGCCATAAGCCGCATGAGAAGGGAAAGGTATTGCCGACCAATGCAGTATGCCTGCGGTGCCATACCGGCATACCGAAAACCGGCAAACACAAGCTGCACCTTGGAATGGACATGAAATGCAAAGACTGCCACAAGCCGCACATGTGGCGTGTGACAGAGGCTTCGGCCAAGAAGGACTGCGTAACGTGCCACGAGTACCGGAGTCCGAAAGCATTTCTCTAAAAAATTGATTTTCCGGCGCGGGATGCTTGATGTCCTGCTTATCCCACGCCTGAATGAATACAATGCATTATTATTCTAATGTGGAAGGAGGTGAAACCAGAATGAAAAAGTTCCTCGTATTGGCCATCTTAGTTGTGATGCTCGGGGTGGCGGGGGCTGGATATGCAGTTCCTTCCGGCAGGACGCTTGAATTTGAGCCGAAGGGAGCCGGCAAGGTCGTATTTTCCGGCAAAGTCCATGCCGACAAAGGCCTCAAATGCGCAGATTGCCATGCATCCGGTGTCTTCAAGATGAAGAAGGGCGCAGA
>JAJXTW010000148.1 GCA_021783455.1 Nitrospirota bacterium
TTCCCTTCTCGGGATATTTGTTCATGTCCCCGATGTATGCGGCGATTTTGGCGGCCTGCACGCCCAGTCGCACATCGTCCTCATTGGGCAAGGCCAGGTGTTCGGCGGGGGTAATATAACAGATCAGGTCCGCGCCGTATCGGCTGGACTGAGCAGCGCCGATAGCGGCGGTGATATGATCGAAGCCCGGCGCTACATCCGTGGCTATCGGACCGAGCATGTAGTAGGGTGCGCCCCCGCTCATCCTTTTTTGGAGCTGGATATTTCCCTCGATCTCGTCGAGCGGAACGTGTCCTGGGCCCTCGACGAGCATCTGGCATCCCATTTCCCGTCCGGTCTCCGCCAACTCGCAGTTGATGATCAGCTCCTGTATTTGCGCCCGGTCCGAAGAATCGTGAATGGCGCCTGCTCTGAGACCGTTGCCCAGGGATAAGACCACGTCGTATTTTTTCAGGATCGAGACAACGCGGTCGAATTTTTCATACAGCGGGTTTTCCCGTTTATTCGCGATCATCCAGGCAACCATGCTGACGCCGCCCTTGCTTACGAGCCCGCCGTACCGGTACCCTTGTTTTCGCAACCGTTCGATCGTGTAGAGGTTGATGCCGCAGTGGATCGCCATGAAGGCAATGCCGTCTGTGCACTGCTTTTCGATCAGGTCGAACAGCAATTCTTCATCAAGCTTGTTCGGATTTCCGTATTTCCTGCCCGCTTCGCAAAAAGCCTGGTACAGCGGCACGTTTCCTACCGGTATGTCGACAGCGTCGACCACTTCGCGCCGCACCCGGTCCAGATCGCCGCCCACTGAAAGCTCCATGAGGGTATCAGCGCCGGCTGCCAAGGCCGTTTTCGCCTTCCGCACCTCTCCCGCGTAGTCAATGATGTCCGACGATGTGCCGATCGAGGCATTGACCTTGGTCCAAAGTCCTTTCCCGATGCCGACCGCTTTTGGCTTTTTGACCGTGTTCCAGGGGATCACGATTTTCCCCTCCGCAACCATTGTTCTGACGTAATAAATTGATACGTTCTCCGCAGCCGAGACTGCCTTCATCTGGTCGGTAACAAGCCCTTTACGGGCGCTTTCTATTTGCGTTGTCATGAATTGACTCCCTTTTGAGTGAACGTTTTAGTATTGCACCGTCGCTTGAAAATTCAGCCTAGATACGAGTAATCAACACATCGACATCATCGAAAATTTCATGAATATCTTGCAATCTCCCTCCACGCGAGTATTGAATGAGACGTCTCCTGGCTTAGGACACCCTACTCGCCGGCCTTCCCAGAGCAACGATTCGAAGGGCTCAAACTCTTCGAACGTTTTTTTAAACCCTCCAGTGGCATAATCGGCTTTCGTTTCCATCACAGTTGCGCGACAGCAGAGGAATCACACCTCTTTCCGTTTGCTCATTCCACTTTTATTGCTCTACGTTAACTACAATTACCGGAGTCCAAGGGAACTTCCACCAAAAGTTCATTTATCTGCTGTTCCACCTCGTGAACCATGGATGCTATCCGGTCTTTGTCCAACCGCACGCCTCTCTCAAGCGCCTGGAGAAATCGACCGACGCCATGCGGCTTTGCATCAAGCGCTCTCGATAGTTCTTCGACGGTCGTGCCCTCTATCCCGACGTGGGAAAAGAGGTCCATTTCAAGGGCCGTGAAGAGCACCTCCGAGAACCAATACCCGGTAGCAAGATCTTCGAGATACTGCGCACCGGCATCCTGAACGTCGAAGCTCTGATATGGCAATGTCTTTTTCTTCATATTAAAACCTGATTAAAGACCGATCATACAATTCAGCAAGCTTCGACCCCGCACCCGAACCGTTCTATCCCACCCCCATCATTCTTTTTGCAGAGATGACCGTATTTTTTAGGAGAATGGCAATCGTTACCGGCCCCACGCCGCCGGGAACCGGCGTAATCATCGACGCCTTGTTCGAAACCGCATCGAAATCCACGTCACCGACGATCTCACCGTCAGAGAGCACGTTAATGCCAATATCAACAACAATGGCCCCTTTTTTCACCATGTCGGTTTTTATCAGGCCCTTCCTGCCTGTGGCGGTACAAAGAATGTCCGCCTGCCTGGTTTCTGCGCCGAGGTCCTCAGTTTCGCGGTGGCAGACCGTGACCGTAGCCTCCTTAACCAGCATCATCATTGCCAGCGGTTTACCCACTGCCAGGCTCTTCCCTACAATTACGACCTTCTTCCCTTTTGGATCGACGCCATAGTGTTCAAGCATCCGCATCACTCCGTATGGGGTACAGGGAAGAAAGGTAGAACGGATCGAGAGCGTAAATCCAGGCTCGAACAACTGCGCTGTGGACTCATCAGCCGCGAGCCGGCCGACGGAAAATGCACCCTGCCCGTCAATATCTTTTTCTGGAGCGATGGCGTTCACGACTCTTCTCGTATCAATATGGCGCGGTAACGGCATGAACGTTAGGATGCCGTTTACCCGTTCGTCATGATTTAAGGTCTTGATCAGGTTTAGAATCTCATTCATTGTTGGGGACGACGGCAGAGTATAATCAATCCCTGCCCGTGCTGCTGCTTTCAGGATCGCCTGATAGTACATGTACGATGATTTGTCCTCGCCGATGAGGATGAGTGCCAAGCCTGGCCGGATTCCGTGTTTCGCAAGTCGATTCGTCTACTCATGAACGACTGCAATAATTTGGGAAGAAAGCTCTGTCCCCTTCATCAATTTCATTATTCAACCTCCGAAATGAATTAAGTTTATAGGAGGACGCGAATAGAACATGACGCATCTTATGCGCTCGCCTGCTTCATCAATGTATGATTTCATCCGAAACCCCGGCCTCGCCGAATGTGGCCATCTCCCGGTAAATCCTGGTGCCTGCCTCGATCATCATCATGGCGAGCGCTGCGCCGGTGCCTTCCCCGAGTCTAAGATTGAGATCGAGGATCGGCGAAAGACCCATTTTCCTCAGCATGGACTTCTGACCAATCTCGACTGAGGAATGGCCGGCGAACAGGTAATCCGCCGTTTTAGGCTCTATCTCGCAGGCGATCATCGCCCCCGCCGTTGAAATGAACCCGTCCACGACCACCGGTACACGTTCGGAAGCTGCTCCCAGGATCAGCCCGGCAATGCCGCCGATCTCGGCGCCTCCCACCTTGGCCAGGACGTCGACAGGGTCCTTCGGATCGGGCCGGTTCAGCGCAATGCTTTTCTCGATCACCATAATCTTGTTCCGAAGCGACTCATCGGTTATCCCAGTGCCCTTGCCGGTCACATCCGCTACAGGCGTTCCCGTGAGCATGGACGCGATCGCGCTGGACGGCGTAGTGTTGCCAATTCCCATGTCGCCGGTGCCGAAGAGGCGGTATCCTTTTTTCGCATACTCACGGGCAAGGTCGATCCCCACTTGGAGGCACTGCTCCGCCTGCTGCCTCGTCATAGCAGGCCCTTTGGACATATTCGCGGTCCCATGCACTACTTTCCGCGATACAAGCCCGGCAACATCGCCAAAATCATAATCGACGCCAACGTCGACAACGACCACGTCTGCGCCCGCCTGCCGCGCTAGCACGTTGATGCCTGCTCCGCCGCGCAGGAAATTAAAAACCATCTGCGAGGTCACCTCTTTCGGATAAGCGGACACCCCTTCGTTGACAAT
Source organism: Nitrospirota bacterium (assembly GCA_021783455.1). GTDB lineage: Bacteria > Nitrospirota > UBA9217 > UBA9217 > UBA9217 > JAJYKN01. The sequence goes on from JAJXTW010000148.1 coordinate 3,648, forward strand.
CCCGTGGTCCCCCGCAAAAGTGAAGACGACCTTCCTGTCCAAAACGGGCATTCTGTCGCCGGTAATCGCCACGATCCTGCGGGCGAACTCTTCGAGTCTTCCGAGGCTCCCCTGCGGCTTGGTAAGGTTATCGAGTCGTTGCTGCGCTTCTTCGGAGAGCGCGTCGTTTACTTTGGAAATCCTGCTACGTATATGGTACATCGTAATATTCTCCCGTTTTTTAAGCCCCGCACAATATCCCGATCAACGCATGACTCGGCAATGCGAGCGTGGTCCGCTCTCTTGTTTTTCCATCGTTGCCGTTCTTTCCAGAACGCAGGGGAGAATGGCGGCTACTTCCCGGTGCCGGACTGGATGGTCCCAGCGCCTACGACATGTGCTGCCTCCAAGTTTCGCCCCTCCTGCGCGAATATTTAAATAAGAGACGTCTCTGACTGGGACAACCTACTCACCTGCCTTGCCGCCCTACCTGGGCAGTGGCATGATTGCTTTTCGTTTCTATCAGGGTTTCGCAGGGTTTCGCGACAGCAGAGGAATAGCGCCCCTTTCGCTTTTTAATTCCTCCGTACCAATGCATAATAAAAAATCCCCAGTCTTCTGTTCAAGACTGGGGATTAATATACTCAATTAACCCACACAGAATCTTATCTCCGAAGATTGTGCGAGAACACTAAGCAGGTCTTCTGACTCTCCCCCATCTGCCAGCCTTCCCAGCCTTTATAGCCAGTGGCTTCTGATGACAGTGGTTGACCTCGCTTTCGCGGGGTCGGGATTACAGCGGCGGGTCCGTTCCCGATTCTCACGGGATTCCCTTAGCATAAGTGTAATCTTTATTCAGTTGTACTATATAAGTACCAGATGCCAGTTTGAAAGTCAATCTGTTTTACGCGCTGCTGTCAACCCAACATAATGGGTTACTGCCGAACCGAAACGGATCTTCCTTATTCTGTGTTTTGAAAAATACAACATAGTGATATCTCTAATTACTAATTTAGATGACTTGCACATTAGAATTCTATTCAGAGACAGCAACACTTCTCTTTCCTTTTAGTGGAAAAGACGTTACTATATCGGCATGCATGAACAAGATTCAGTCTCCGATCTGTTGGAGCGGCGAAACAAGAAGCTTTCAATCTTATATGAGATCGCCCTCACGGTCGGTAAGTCGCTCGATCTCAAGACGATCCTCGATGATGTTCTCGACAAGGTTATCGCTTTCATGGGAGTCGACGCCGGCGTCATTTATGTCATCAACGAGGACACCATGGAGATGGTGCCTGTCGCCTTCCGTAACCTGATCCAGGCCGTGGTGAAGGACCTTTGCGACAACAAGGTCAAAGTAGGCGAATGTATGTGCGGAAGCATTGCGCAGTGCGACCGTGAGGTAATCATCCGGGAAAAGGCCTCACTGGACCCACGGTTCACGCGAGGAGTGCTGAAGCAGGAGAATATGGAATTCTATGCAGGCCTGCCCATCAAGGCCCGGAACAAGGTGGTCGGCGTCCTGTGCGTGATAACACATGAACCATACACTCCTGACACAGAACTACTCGACATTCTCCGCGCTGCAACGCAGCCTATAGGCCTCGCGATCGAAAATGCGCGCATTTTCGAAACCACGAAAAAAGAGGCGGATGTCAGATCGCGACTCGTGAATTTCGAAGGCATCATCGCCAACAGCCCGAAGATGCTGTCCGTGCTTGATCTCGTTCGAAAAATATTGGATGTTCCCTCGAGTATTCTGATTTACGGCGAAAGCGGGACCGGAAAGGAGCTGATCGCACGCGCTATCCACTTCAACAGTATCCGAAAAGACAAGCCGTTCGTCGCAGTCAACTGCGCAGCGCTGAACGAAAACCTTCTTGAATCTGAACTTTTCGGATATGTGCGGGGTGCGTTCACTGGAGCATCGGTCGACCGGAAGGGGCTGTTCGAAGCTGCCGCTACCGGGACAATATTTCTAGATGAAGTGGAGACGATGAGCAAGAATCTCCAGGTAAAGCTTCTGCGCGTACTCCAGGATATGACGTTCTTCCCCGTCGGCAGTACGACCCCAATCACGGTGGACGTACGGGTCATCGCCGCAACCAATCGGGATTTAACGGAAGCGATCAAGGATAAGCATTTCAGGGAAGACCTCTACTACCGCCTGAACGTTATCCGTATAGATCTGCCCTCGCTCAGGGACCGGGTCGAGGACATACCACTCCTTGCCCGGTATTTCATTGCGAAATACGGAAAGAAGTTGGACAAACCGATACGGAGGATATCCGACGAGGCCATGAACGCCTTGATCAATCACACCTGGCCGGGAAACATCCGGGAACTGGAGAACGCCGTCGAAAGGGCCGTGGTCGTCGCCGAGACCAATGAGATCCGAAAGGAAGATCTTCCTCTGGGCTTGGAGCCGCGGAGCGATGAAGACGGCCATGACTGGACGCTCGAACGGGCAGAGCGGGAACACATCAAGAAGGTCCTGAGCATCGCAGGAGGCAGTAAGAAGAGGGCCGCGCAGCTTCTCAAGGTAGACCCGACGACGATCTGGAGAAAATTGCAATAGCCTCATCAGTAGAAATTGCAATTTACAATCCAATATTTTCCATCTATGCTGTTACAAATCAACGACTTCTCTTGCTGACAAATTTCTTGCACTCTTACCCCATTGCATTTTGCATTGACCGCTGATCAAGAACTTCCTACACCCTGGATGCTGTCTCAGTTTTTCGCCCACTAAACCATTGAATTCCGTGACTACCTTCCTATTGTGATGCAGTCGTTGACTTTTATTTCCAAGATGGTAAAGAACTTGCCACTAAACGCACCAGAGCAACCAAAAAGGAGGGCTAAACAATGCCTGTTGTGAATGGACTGGAAACAGAAAAGTTGATGCAGGTCGTGGACACGGTCAAGAAAAACTGGGAGGTAGGCAGAACGGTATGGAAGGCGTCGACGTCATGGAAAGGCGGCTTCAAGGTCGAGACCTGTTCCCGGGACTTCAAGCTCCTTGCCGATGAGCCCGAGATGTTGTGCGGGACCAATATGGCGGCGAATCCTGTCGAAATGGTCCTTCAGGCCTATGGCGCATGCTTGACGATCGGCTATGCCATGAACGCTGCGGTCCGGAACATCAAGATCGATGATATCAAAATAGAGCTCGAGGGAGAGATCGACCTTCCGGGCTTTCTTGGTCTCGAAGCACCCGAGAAGCTGAAGATGGACAAGCTCCCGGGCTTCAAGAACATCACTGCCAAGGTCAGAATCACATCTCTCGCCGACAAGAAAGCGCTCTAGGAGCTTCACAAGCACGTACTCTCCACATCGCCTGTGGGCATGACACTTTCTCGGCCGGTCGCACTCCGGGCTGAGTTGGAGACGGCCTGATATGCAGAACGTGCTGGAGCACAAAGAGGCGAAACGCTCAGACGGCGGACTCGACAATCTGTTCATCGTACTGTGCGCATCAGGCTTTGAAAACCCGGCACGGATGCGCTCTGCGCTCATGTTCGCCTCGCTAGCGGCAGCAGCAGATTACAGGACCATCCTGTACTGCATTCAAGACGCAGTGGACGTTATGGTGAGCGGCGCCCTTGAAAGGCAGGAAAAAGAAAAGCGGGGCGCGCCCACAATCGGCCAACGGCTCCAGGAGGCGCTCGACTCGGGCGTGGAGATCCAGTGCTG
>JAJXTW010000149.1 GCA_021783455.1 Nitrospirota bacterium
CTTGAGATCGACCTTGATGGTTTCGCAGCCGGCAACGCAGGGTTTGCCCATGCCGCGGGCGACCACGGCTGCGTGGGACGTCATGCCGCCGCGCGCCGTCAGAATTCCTTTTGCCGCATCCATGCCGTGAATGTCGTCAGGCGTGGTTTCGGGCCGGACCAGGATCACATTTCCCTTCTTTGCCTGCTTCACCGCTTCGTCGGCGGTGAACACGACCTTGCCGGAAGCTGCGCCCGGCGATGCCGGAAGGCCCTTGGCAATGACTTCGATCTTTGCCTTGGGGTCGATGATGGGATGGAGGAGCTGGTCGAGGGAAGCGGGCTCAACGCGGAGCACGGCTTCTTCCTTGGTGATGAGGCCTTCCGAAACCATGTCCACGGCGATCGTGACTGCGGCCTGGGCAGTGCGCTTGCCGGTCCGGGTCTGGAGCATGAAGAGCGTGCCTTCCTGAACCGTAAACTCGAAGTCCTGGACGTCGCGGTAGTGCTTTTCCAGCTTGTTCGTGATCTCGCGGAGCTGGCCGTACACCTGCGGCATCTCCTTATCGAGGTTGACGATCGGGCGCGGTGTGCGGATGCCGGCCACCACGTCCTCGCCCTGCGCATTCGTAAGATACTCGCCGTAGAATTCCTTCGCGCCCGTTGAGGGGTTCCGGGTGAAGCCGACGCCCGTTGCCGATGTGTCGCCCATGTTCCCGAATACCATGGCCTGGACGTTCACGGCCGTGCCGAGATTGCCGGGGATGTCGTTCAGCCTGCGGTAGGTGATGGCTCGGGGGTTGTTCCAGGAGCCGAACACGGCATCGCGCGCCATGATGAGCTGTTCCCAGGGGTCCTGCGGGAACTCCCGCTTCTCGATCTGTTTCACTTTTGACTTGAACTTGTCCACCAACCCTTTCAGGTCCTCGGCGGTCAGGTCGATATCGAGGTTGACCTTCTTTTTCTTCTTTGCGTCGTGGATGATGTGCTCGAAGACATCCTTCTCGATGCCCATCACCACGTTGCCGAACATCTGGATGAACCGGCGGTAGGCGTCCCAGGCAAAGCGCTCGTTGCCGGACATGCGGATGAGGCCGTGGATCGTCTTGTCGTTCAACCCCAGGTTCAGGACCGTGTCCATCATGCCGGGCATGGAGAACTTGGAGCCGGAGCGTACGGAAACGAGCAGCGGCCGGTCAGCATCGCCGAACTTATACTTGTTCGAAAGGGCCGCCTCTATTTTGCCCATATGCTCGCGCATGTCGGAATCGAGGCCGTCCGGAACCCGCTTGCCCAGATCGTAGAACAGGTTGCACACTTCCGTGGTGATCGTGAACCCCGGCGGCACCGGAACGCCGGCATTCGTCATTTCAGCAAGACCCGCGCCTTTGCCGCCCAGCAGGTCCTTCATCGTCCCTGCGCCGTCTGCCTTGCCGCTGCCAAAAAAATAAATATATTTCTTCCCCGTAGCCATGTGACCATCCTCCCTGGAAATAGGTAATCTGAAAAAATGAACAACGAGCGGGCGAACCGGCGAATCGGCGAAAAAGGTTTTATCCCCTCCCCGTTTCCCCCATTCCCCGTTTCGTTACTTGTTTTCCCCTTCCGTGCTCAGCACCAACCGCGAGAAATCGGCAATCTGGGAAAAAAGACCCGTGATCCCGGCAAGGAGCGCCAGCCGGTTCGCTTTCACCTCGGGGTCCTTGTCCATGACCATCACCGTGTCGAAGAAGGCGTCGACATTCTTCCGAAGCGACGCGATGTCCGCAAGTGCCCCGCGAAAATCGAGCTTCCCTGTTTTGTCCACGGCCCGGTCTTTGATGTCCAGATAGGCGGCATAAAGCGCCTTCTCCGCATCGAGCGCGAGCAGGTTCTTCTTGACCTTGCCCGAAAACTCTTTCGGCAGAATATTGCCCGCCCGTTTCAGGGCCGTTACGAGCGGTTGATAATCCTCGGAGGTCCGCAGCCCGTCTAAGGCGCGCACCTTTTCCCGCGCGATAAGCGGATCGTCAAAGCCCACGGACAGCGCCGCATCCACCACATCGGAACGAAGCCCTTCGGAAGCAAGCATGCCCGCCAGCCGCTGGCGAAGGAAGTCGAGCGTCTCGGCCCCGACTTTTTCCCTGTCCTGCTTCTTGAGACCAAGGGCCTTGCACGCCTCGGCAATGAGGTCCGTGAGAGAGAGCCGGAGGCCGCGGTCCATCAGCATGTTCAGGATGGCAACGGACTGCCTGCGGAGTCCGTAGGGGTCCTCGGAACCGCTCGGGATGAGGCCGACGGAAAAGCACCCCGTGATCGTGTCGATCCGGTCGGCGATTCCCACGCACAGTCCTTCCAGCGAGGCCGGGAACTTGTCGCCGGCATAGCGCGGGAGATAATGTTCAAGGATCGCGTCGGCGACCCTGGGGTCCTCGCCGGAGATGAGCGCGTACTCCCTGCCCATCACGCCCTGGAGCTTGGGGAACTCGCCCACCACGCCGGTAAGCAGGTCTGCCTTGCAGAGCTCGGCCGCCCGTTCGGCAAAAACCGTATTTGCGTTAAAAAGCCCGGCGAGATAGACCGACAAGGTCTTCACGCGCTGAACTTTGTCGTACGTCGTTCCGAGCTTTTCCTGGTACGTGACCTTCTTCAGCCCTTCGACGCGGTCGGCAAGCGGCTGTTTCACATCATGGTCGAAGAAGTAGGCGGCATCGGAAAGGCGCGCGGCGAGCACCCGCTCGTTCCCCGCGCGGACGACGTCCATGTCCTCCGCCTTGGTGTTGCTGATCGTAATAAAGCAGGGCAGCAGGTTTCCGTCGAGGCCGACAACGCTGAAATACCGCTGGTGCTCGCGCATGGCCGTTATGAGGACTTCCTTCGGGACGCGGAGATACTCTTTATTGAAGGTCCCCATGACCGCGACCGGATATTCGACGAGGTTCGCCACTTCGTCCACCAGGCCCGGATCAGCGAGCACGGTCCCGTTCCTTGTTTTTGCGAGGTCCTGGGTCTGTTTTTCGATCCGCTGTTTCCGGACCAATGGATCGATCACAACGTAATTCGGCTCCGCCTGCGAAGCATAAGACTTGAAGTCCTTTACCAGAAACGCACCGGGGCTCATGAACCGGTGGCCGCGGGAGTGATTGCCGCTCTTGATGCCGTTCAATTCGAAGTCTATGACGGAACCGCCCCAGAGGGCGACCACCCAGTGGATGGGCCGCGCAAACCGGATGTCCTTGTCCATCCAGCGCATGGTTTTCTGGAACGGGATCGAGAGAATGAACCCCGGCAGGACCTGTTTGAGCCATTCCACGGTGTCGCCGCCTTTTTCATCGATACGGGCAACGACGTACTCGCCCTTCTCCGTGGTCTTGCTGGTCAGCGCTTCAACCGATACTCCGTTCTTCCCGGCAAACACCAGGGCGGCCTTGGTCGGCTTCCCCTCGGCGTCGTAGGCGATTTTCTTCGGAGGGCCGACGACTTCCTTGGAGATGTTCTGCTGTTGTTCAGCAAGCTGCGGAACGTGGAGGATGAGCCGCCGCGGCGTTCCGTAGGACTGCGGTGCGCCGCTCTCGATGGCAACGCGACCGTTCATGAGAAGCTGGGAAAAGAGCTCCTTCATCTTCTCGATTGCCGGTTCGATGAAACGGGAGGGGATCTCTTCGGTCCCGATCTCTAATAAAAATTCTTTTGCCAAGATAACTCCTAAAATCTAAAAACTTGCTTCTCGCAAAGCCCGCCAAGGACGCAAAGGAAATCTTTACATTCTGGTTTTAAAACCCGAATGCTTTATCTTTCTTTGCGAACTTTGTTTATGGCCGCGCTTACGCGAGTGCAGGCCACGCCTTTGCGAGAAATGCCTTTATTAATTGATTCATTTCTTCAGCATCGGGAACCCCTTCGCCTCCCGGTCCGCGAGGTAGGCGTGCGCGCACCCGCGGGCAAGTTTCCTCACCCGGGCGATATAACCGGTGCGCTCCGTCACGCTGATGGCTCCCGCGGCATCGAGCAGATTGAAAGTGTGCGAACACTTGAGGCAGAAATCATATGCCGGCAGCGCCACTCCTGCCTTGATCAACTTGTCGCTTTCCCGCTCGCAGGAATCGAACTGCCGGAACAGCATCTCCCGGTCCGAAAGCTCGAAATTATATTTTGAGAATTGCACTTCCGTGTCGAAGTGGATGTCGCCGTACTTGACGCCCTTGGTCCACTCAAGGTCATAAACGTTGTTCACGCCCTGAAGATACATGGCAAGCCGTTCCACGCCGTAGGTAAGCTCTGCGGAAATGGGCTTGAGATCGATGCCCCCTACCTGCTGGAAGTAGGTGAACTGGGTCACTTCCATGCCGTTCAGCCAGACTTCCCAGCCCAGGCCCCAGGCGCCCAGGGTGGGCGATTCCCAGTCATCTTCGACAAAACGGATGTCGTGTTTCAGGGGATTGATGCCCAGTTTCACCAGGCTCTCCAAGTAGAGTTCCTGGACGTTTTCCGGGTGCGGCTTCAGGATTACCTGGAACTGGTAGTAATGCTGCAACCGGTTGGGGTTCTCCCCGTAGCGTCCGTCCGTTGGCCTGCGCGAAGGCTGCACATAAGCTGCTTTCCAGGGCTCGGGCCCGAGGACCCGAAGAAACGTGGCCGGATGAAATGTCCCTGCGCCGACCTCGGTGTCATAGGGCTGGTGGATGACACAGCCCTTCGAGGCCCAAAAAGCCTGTAGCGTAAGTATAAGTTCCTGAAATGTCAATGATTGCCCCTGACTGGAAAAATCGGGAAAGATAGAAAAATAGACTGCTATTATACAAAAAAACCTTCTGTTGTCAAGAAAATATCGGTTTTCCGGAGGGGATATTCCCCTTTGATCGGGAGAACCCTGATACAGGAAGAGTAATAAATTAGTCAGTTACGAATAAAATTCTGCTCAAAATGGATAGAAAAAATCTTAAACCTTTGACAGGATAACAGGATTTACAGGAAGTTATTTAAAGCAAAATCCGCACTTACCTGATGTTATCCTGTAATCCTGTCAAAAGCTTTTCCGGCTTGTCCGGGTTAGGGATAGGAACCGAGCTTTCGCCCTTAAACGACCTTAAGCACGATCTTGCCCATGGTCTGCCGCCCCTCGAGCATCCGGTGCGCCATCTCTGCCTCCACAAGCGGAAGCGCCTGGCCGATGCGCAGTTTCAGCCACCCTTCTTTCACGGCGTTTACAACCTCCCCGGAACGGCGGAGCAGTTCCTCACGCGTGGCAATATAATTCCCGAGACTGCCTCCGGAAATGGAGATTGATTTTGCCCCAAGGGAATTGGGCGCAACCGGGTCCGCGGGACCGCTGGCGGAACCGAAGACGACGATGTGGCCGCGGAGCGCAACTGCATCCAGATCGCCGGTGAACGTGGACTTGGCAACGCCGTCCAGAATGAGCTCTGCGCCGCGGCCATCCGTAAGGCGTTTTGTTTCTCCGACAAAATCCTGCTTTCCATACAGAACAACATAATCGGCCCCGGCTTCTTTTGCCACATCGGCCTTCTCTTTCGTGGAAACCGTTCCGATGACCGTGGCGCCCAGGTGTTTGGCCCACTGGACCAGGAGCAGTCCTACGCCCCCTGCTGCGGCATGGATCAGGACTGTTTCCCCGGGCTTGGGCTTGCGGAACTCATGAATGAGATAGTGCGCCGTCATTCCCTGAAGCGGAATAGCAGCTCCCTGCTCAAAGGAGAGCTCCTCCGGAAGAGCGATCAATCGATCGGCCTCGATTACCGTATACTCGCTGTAGCTCCCGAGGTGGCCGGTATAAGCGACCCGGTCGCCGGGACGAAAGACGGTAACATTGTCTCCGACAGCCTCTATCACGCCCGATGCTTCCAGGCCGGGAATAAAAGGAAGCTGTACGGGATAGGTGCCCCTCCGCTGGTAAATGTCGACGAAGTTTACGCCGGCAACATGAATTTTCACGAGCGCCTGCCCGGGGCCCGGCTTGGGTTTCGTCTCCGTTTCAGACAGCTTAAGCACAGTGGCATCGCCATAGTTAGAAATCTTGATCGCTTTCATGGATGATCCTCCCCTTTTAACAGGACGTATTGTCAAAACCTTTTGCCGCAGAGATCACAGAGAAATTCCCTAACAATTTTTTTACTTCTCTGTCATTCTGAGCGTAGCGAAGAATCTCGTCTTATCAAATAATTGAGATCCTTCACTTCGTTCAGGATGACCTACAAAAATAAAAACAGGCCTTCAGGCCGCTTTCTTGACCTCGGCCTTTTCCGCTGCCACTGGCCGCCGGTCCCGGTCCTGCCGTTCAACCATCCAGCCGGGATACTCGGACGGCAATGCGCTTGCCGCATCAAGCTGTGCGACCTGTTCAGGCGTCAGCTTCACGTCCGTGGCTGCCAGGTTGTCGATGAGCTGTTCCCGCGTCTTCGCTCCGATGATCACGCTTGTGACAAAGGGACGGGTCAAAAGCCAGGCCAGCGCAATGCGGGAGATGGGAATTCCCGTGGCCAGTTTGACGCCGTGCATCGCCTTCAGCACGTTCTTCGCCCGCTCACGATCAACAGGCGGGAAATCGAAGGTCGTGCGCCGCGCACCCTCTGGTCCCGGACTCTCCAGGTCGAACTTGCCCGACAGCAGTCCACCCGCAAGCGGGCTCCAGGGGAGAAGGGCCAGGCCCTGGTCCTGTGCCAGCGGCACCACCTCCCGTTCGATGTCGCGGCCCGCGATCGAATAGTACATCTGGGCGCTCACGAAGCGCGCCAAATTGTGCGCATCCGAGTAAGCGATCGCTTTCATTGCCTGCCATGCCGTCAAATTGCAGTAGCCGATATAGCGCACTTTCCCTGCCCGGACCAGGTCGTCAAGCGCCCGGATGGTCTCCTCGATCGGCGTGACAAGGTCCGCGCCGTGGATCTGGTAAAGGTCGATATAGTCCAGCCCCAGCCGTTTCAAGCTTGCATCGACGGAAGCCATGATATGCTTGCGCGACAAACCGGTTTCATTCGGGTCCGGACCGGTCCTTCCCCGGACCTTGGTCGCCACAATGATCTGGTCCCGCGGCCTGTTAAGCGACGCGAGTGCGGCGCCGACATATTTTTCAGATTCGCCTTCCGAATAGACATTTGCCGTATCGATCATGTTCACACCTGCGTCGAGCGCCGTGCCGATAAACGTTTCCGTCTGCGATGAGTTCAGCTTCCCGATGGCTTCCCAAAGACCCTTGCCGCCGAACGTCATAGTCCCCATGGTGAGCTCCGAAACATACAGACCGGTTTTCCCTAATAAACGATAACGCATGATTTTCTCCTTTCCGCTTTTTTTAAACGCGTTCCCAAGCAAAACTCCCCTCGCTTTAGGG
>JAJXTW010000150.1 GCA_021783455.1 Nitrospirota bacterium
TGCTTGCCCGGAAGAACACTCCATGTACGATTCCATGAATGATCACCTGTGCGCGAAGGTATTCCATGCTCTTTTTCCCGGCCGATGCCGCTGGGTTCCTTTTGGCCGAAGCCTTTTTCATGGTTGCCTTCTGACACCGGTTTCAGATTTTAACTTCTCGAACGATAGGGTTTGCGGCCGCTGCCCGGAGCTTTCGGTTTCCCTGCTCCCTGCCTATTGTAGGCGCGTTGCGGTTTGCGTCCTGCGCTGGTACCTGCTGCCTTTCGAGTTCTCGGCCCAGACTCCGTGCTCTCGCTGAATGTTTTGCCGAACATTCTTGCTGCAGTAGTTTTAGATCTTCGGGGTTTTAACGCCAAGCTCTTTTCAGCGCCTTTGTCCCATATCCCCTGTCCCGGACGCCTCGTCACGGTACTTCCCTGGCTTTTTTCTCGAGACTCAAAAGATCTTCCCGTTCCCGGCCTTGAAAACACAGGGCCTTGGTTCGGTCTCTTGCTGACCTCCTCACGAGGAGCACGTCGTGGACCTCTTCCGCTGGCCCCCTGCCCGGGAACCCGGGGGCCCGGTTTTCGCCAGCTACCTTTCGTTTCGGATCCCGGCCCCGGCCTCCGTTGTTCTGATGTTTTTTCCGGACGATGGTCCGTCATCGGTCTTCTGTCGCCACGCGGGCTCAAGCCTGCTCCAGCCCGGGGGCCTTTGACTTCTGCCCCCTGCCCCTCTTTGCTCCGCACTGCTGCGGGCTTCGGCGTCCTGACCTCCGTTTTCAAAGCGTCTTCCTTCAACTCTTTAACTTCCGTCCCCGACAAGTAGCGGAAGGACCCCTCAGGCAGATCGCCGAGAACAAGATTGCCGGTCTTGACCCTCTTCAGTTTAATCACCGAATGACCGACGCGGTCGAACATGCGCCGGACCTGGCGTTTTCTGCCTTCATGGATCGTGATCTCCAGCCAGGAATTCGCTTCTTCCTTGCTGATCTTCTTGAGCTTCGCGGGCGCAGTCTTGCCGTCGTCGAGATAGATACCCTGCTCGAGCAGGTTGATCTGCTCGTCCGTGAGCATACCCTTCACCTTCGCACGATAGGTCTTGGGGAATTCATGCTTCGGGTGAGTAATAAGGTGCGCAAAATCCCCATCGTTCGTGAGGAGCAGCAGGCCTTCGGTGTTGTAGTCCAACCGCCCCACGGGATAGACGCGAACCTTTAGGCCTTTGAGCAAATTGAGCACCGTCGGCCTTCCCTCGGGGTCGGCCATGGTCGTCACAAAACCGGCGGGTTTGTTCAGCATGATATAGACCAGCGGCTGCTTGGGATTGATGAGCTTCCCATCGACTTTGATATGGTCCTTCGACGCATCAGCCTTGGTGCCGAGTTCCGTCACTACTTTGCCGTTCACCCGGACCCTGCCCTCGGTAATAAGCTGTTCCGCTGCCCGGCGAGAGGTAACCCCGGCGGCGGAAATGATTTTCTGAACGCGTTCTAACATGTGATCCTTTCATGGAACCATAACGTAATCTTGAATATTATACAGGCATAGCGAGAGAAAAGCAATAAAGGTAAGACTTTCAAGCCATAATCCGCGTAACAAAACGTTCTCGAATGTCAGGGTCGCGCAGTGTCTCTTCATCTTCGACAGGCACTAAGGGAAAACGGCTCATCACCGCTTCTGCAAACAAGCCTGCCCGGATCCCGACAGATTTTCCTGAATCCGAAAAGAGTTCCGTGTCATGCACACCGCAACTCGGAGACCGTGCCTTGAACACGAACCCACGGAGACCGGCCTGCTCCAGCTCCCGTAACTTAATTCCGATCCATCGCGTAAGTTCATCGGTCCGGTCTATTCTCGTTTCGATGGTAATCAAGCGCGGCTTTGCGACATCGCCGACCAGTTGCATCGGCCGCCGGGGGACCGGCATGCCGGATGCGACCTCGGGACAGATCGGCACCCATTCGGCGATCCGGCCGAAGGTGTCGAGAACATATTGATCGAGCTTATGCCCGCCGTCGTAGCGGACATTGTTGCCGAGAAGGCAGGAGCTGATTCCGAGTTTGATCGTTTGTTTTGTTTTCATATCCGCGACGTGAAGTTTGATGAATCCGGAAGTGATGCGGTTTTTGCGGGTCATTTGGCACAGTGCGCAAAATACCCTGTCAAACAGCCGGTCCCTTCGGCTTCGTCTTTCCGCTTCTGATTTGTTTCTTTGCCGCTGGTTTCACTACTACCTTCGTCGTGCGTTTCACGTCCGTTTTCTTCCTTGCGGGCTTTTTGGAAAGCTTCCCCGTTCGCACGGAACCGTCGCCCGTCCTCAACCGGCCCTTGACGCTCTTCCGGACGCCGGTTTTACGAACTCCGTTGTCCGCACCGGCATCTTTTCCCGTATCGCCATCCAGTTGGGACGAACCGGCATCTCCCGCAAAATCGATACCGAACACGGATGACAGGTCGGCATCGGCGATAATGCGGGAGCTCTTTTTCGAGGCCTTTTCGAGAAGGCTCTCGGCCTTGCTCGACACGGTCCTGCTGATCAGCTCCGACGTATCAACTCCCCGAAGCAGGAAAAAGAGCATCGGGTCTTCATCGAGCCGGGCGCCCACGCCGTAGAGCGCGGCAGCAACGTGCTTGCACATGTTCGCCCAATCCGGGCAAGAGCATTGGAGGCTGATCTCCTTTGGCGTTGGGAAGAGGCCGGTCCCCTGTCGCATGAAGACGTCGGCCATGGACTTGGGAAATTTTCCTTCAAGCAGCTCCGAGAGCGAGTCGATCATGCCGAGGCAGGATCCGGTGACGGTCTTCCAGGCATCTTTATGCAGTTTCTTGATGGTGATGATGATTTCATAGGGACGGGAACGCGAACCCTGGACGAGCGCGATGATTTCCCCCTCCAAGATCCGCAGATCCAGAACCGCTCCGTGCCGGACGTAGCTCCGGCCCCTTCCGATGCGGTTTTCATAGTCCGCGTACCGTTCAAGATTTTCGTTCCACGCCTTGCCCCACCATGTGCGCGCGATTGTTGTGCCTTGCAGAACAACCGGCTTCACCTCCCGTTTTTTCTTCAGCTTTTCGAGCTTCTTTGCGGCGCGCGCCTGCTTTTCCGCCTTGGGCACGTATCTCGGCCAACTCCAGAACGCCATGCAGCCTCCTCTTCGGTGAAGATCAAATCGTCAGGGAAAACACCTTCATCAGTTGTTCATTGTTCATTTCCGTGATCCACGCCTCGCTGCCGGACCGGATCACGTCGTTCGACAGCTTCAGTTTTCCTTCGATCATCAGGTCGATCTTTTCCTCAACCGTGCCTTTGGTGATGAACTTGTGAACGATCACGTTCTTCTTCTGGCCGATGCGAAAGGCGCGGTCCGTTGCCTGGTTTTCGACTGCGGGGTTCCACCAACGGTCGAAGTGGATCACGTGATTCGCCGCCGTCAAGTTCAGGCCAACGCCGCCCGCTTTCAAGGAGAGAACCATATAGGGGACGTAGTCGTCTCCCTGGAACCGGTCTACGAGCTCCTTGCGTTTGCCCACTGCTGTGCCGCCGTGCAGCACGAGACCCTGCCGCTCGAATATGCCGGAGAGAAACTGGTGGAGCGGTCCGGTCATCTCGCGGAACTGGGTGAACACAAGCGCCCGCTCCCGCTTTTCGTGGATCGTTTCGCAGATCTCGCGCAGCCGCTCGAATTTGCCGCTCTCGCCCTCGTCGAACGCGCCGCTCCCAATGTACTGGTCCGGGTGATTGCAGATCTGTTTGAACTTGAGGAGCGCGCTCAGGATAATCCCTTTTCTCCGGATGCCTTCCGCGCTCTCTACTATCAGTCTGAGTTCATCCACCTTCTTCTGATACAGGATCGCCTGTTTTCTGCACAGGGTCGCCCAGGTTTTCATCTCAACCTTGTCCGGCAGATCGGAGATGACGGACTTGTCCGTCTTGAGACGTCGAAGAATATACGGGCCAATCACTTTCCGGAGGCGTCCGTAGCCGTCAGGATTCTTGGCAAGCCCTTTCGCAAAGCCGGCAAACTCCTTAGCGCTTCCCAAAAGCCCTGGGTTCAGAAAATCAAAAAGAGACCAGAGGTCCGAGAGCCTGTTCTCAACCGGCGTACCGGTCATGGCGATCCGGTTCCCGGCCTTCAGTTCCTTCACCGCTTTCGTTTGTTTGGCCCCAGGGTTCTTGATAGCCTGGGCCTCATCGAGGATCACATGTTGCCATTCGTAGGTGTGGAGCCATGCATACCTCTGGACCATCGAATAGGTTGTGATGACCAGAGCAAGGCTGTCAAGCTCCCCCTTGTCTTTCGGTTGAACGCTCCCTGCCTCCTGGCCGGATGGATGAGCGAGGAAATACTTGAGCTCCGGCGCGAACCGCAGGATCTCGCTTTGCCAGTTCGCCAGAAGCGATGCGGGGACCACGAGCAGGCTTGCTCCTTTTTCGTTGCTGCTTTTCCGGCTGTGCAGCAGGGCCAGGACCTGCAAGGTCTTGCCGAGCCCCATATCGTCGGCAAGACACATGCCGAACTTGAGCGAATCGAGAAACGAGAGCCATGCCACGCCGCGCTCCTGATAGGGACGCAGTTTTGCCTTGAAGGACGGTCCGAGTTTTACCGGCTCCGCTGTTTCGGGCCGGCGCATCCTGGCCATGACTGATTCGAGCCATAGTCCTGAAGAGACCGTGATCGACCCGCTCCCGCCAATTTCGCCGAACATCGATTGGGGATTGAGCTCCAGGCGGAGCGCGTCCCGGAACGATATGCCCTCTTGCTTCGCAAGGGTCCGCGCTTTGCCGTAAACTTCGAGCGTCTGCTTGAGCTTCTCCGGATCCACGGCCACCCATCGGTTCTTGATCAGAACGAGCCCCTCGGCGGATTCGATGAGCCTGCGCGCTTCCTCCGGAGACATGGCCGTATCGTCCAGATAAAGGCCCACGTCAAAACTGAGCAGGGCGTCCATTCCCACCGCGGACGGCACGGCATTGCCCATCGTAACCTGTATGCGCGGACCCGATGCGCCTCCCTTCCACCAGTTCGGAATACGGCAGAGGATGCCCGACTGTTCATAGAGTGGAATTTCCTTCAGAAAGGTAAATGCTTCTTTTGCCGACCAGGCGAGGGGGTGGAACAGCTCGCCGCTCTCAAGCAGCCCCGCGACAAGCGCGCTCTCTTTTGAGGCGCGCTGCACTGTCGCAAGAAGATCAAGGAGCTTTTCGCTGTCTCGTCCGTATTCGGTAAGCGCATGTTTAAGCGGCAGGTGCTGCGACTTTCCCTGTTGCGAGAGACCCGTGGAGTAGGTGGCGAGAAAAGCAAAGGGAAAGTCGTCCTTTTTGCTTTCCACGAGGTGAAAGAAGACCCTGCCGACAAGGTGAACGTCCGGACTGTATGTCTGGACAAATTTCTCGACTGATCCCTTGTACTCCTTGATTTCGAGCCGAAAGGACTCGAGCAGACCCCGCCAGACGGGTGCCAGCACTTCCCGGGACAGATACTCGGCGCCTATCATGGGCGGCGCGAGCATGAGCGTATTGGCCAGTTCATCATCAGTGATGGGAACATCTATATTGTGGCGCAGCGTCTCGAGATCTGGAGTGTGACTCAGTTTTTTAGCGAATGAGGCGCAGAAACTGCGCAAATAGCCGAGCGACGGTGAAAGAGAGACCGATTGATTACAGAATGTGAGATAGAGGTACGCGGTGTCCGGATCTTCGGAGAAACGCTTAAAGATTTCCCTCTGGAGCAGGTCCCGGCTTTTGTCGATCCTGTCTTCCGCCTCAGCCCACTCCAGCCGGATGGAGCCGACGGGCATAATGACCACACGCAAATCCTGGTTCACAGCTGTCGCCACACGATGCTTACCGACCCTAGTCATACAATCACGCTATCCTTATTCTTAAACCGTGACAAAAAACCCCGAGTCTATGCATAACTCAGGGCGTTTGATTGAGTCTTGGATGAGGTTGCCTTGTCCGGCCGCACTTTTATTCTCCCCGCTTCGCCAGCCACTCTTTGAGACGGGGGCACGTCTTTTTCGCCCTGTTTCCTTCACAGTCGCCGCAGATGGTCATGTCCTGGCTGCAGGGAGTGAAGCCTTCGGAGTCGAGTGTAGACGCGGATTTTTTGGTCTGTCTGTTTCGCGCTGTCTCGATGTTCGTGACTTTCTGCATGACTCAATCTTCACGCAAGCGAAAGCCTGCGGCTATTCTCCTGTCTCCTGGCTCCTGCGGCTAATCCAGCCGGTAGTTCGGCGCTTCCTTGGTGATGACCACATCATGCACGTGCGACTCGCGAAGACCCGCGACCGTTATCTTGACGAATTGCGCCCGCTCTTTCAGCGCCTTCAGGTTCTCGGCTCCGCAATACCCCATGCCCGCGCGCACGCCTCCGATGAGTTGGTGCACGCTTGCAGAGAGGGTCCCCTTGTACGGCACCCTGCCCTCAATGCCCTCAGGCACGAGTTTGGACCGTTCCTCTTCATGCGCCTGGAAATAGCGGTCCTTACTGCCCCGCTCCATGGCGCCGATGGAACCCATGCCCCGGTAGACCTTGTAGCTCCTGCCCTGGAACAGCACGCTCTCCCCAGGGCTTTCTTCCGTACCCGCGAACAGTCCGCCGATCATGACGAGTGACGCGCCTGCTGCCAGCGCCTTGGTGACGTCGCCGGAGAACTTGATGCCGCCGTCGGCAATGACCGGGATGCCGGCCTTGTCAGCCTCTTTACAGCAATCCATGATTGCCGTGATCTGCGGCACGCCGGCGCCGGATACGACCCGCGTGGTACAGATGGAGCCGGGCCCGATGCCGACCTTCACGCAATCCGCACCTGCACGGATAAGGTCTTTGGCTGCCTCGGCAGTGGCAATGTTTCCCGCCACCACATCGAGATCGGGATACTTTTTCTTGAGTCCTTTCACCGCGTCGATAACGCCCTGGGAATGACCATGGGCCGTGTCAATGACAATGATGTCAACACCAGCCTTGAGGAGTTCGGGTACGCGCTCGCTATAATCGCCCGGACCGACCGCCGCTCCCACGCGCAGGCGACCGAGTTTGTCCTTGCAGGCGTTCGGGTACTTGATCTTTTTCTCGATGTCCTTGATCGTGATGAGACCGCGAAGGCTGTCGTCCTTATCAACGATAAGGAGCTTCTCGATCTTGTATTTTTGCAGGATCTTCATCGCCTTCTCTAGTGTCGTGCCGATGGGTGCAGTTACGAGATGTTCTTTGGTCATGACCTCCGAGACCTTGAGGTTCAGCCGGGTCTCGAACCGGAGATCGCGGTTGGTCAG
>JAJXTW010000151.1 GCA_021783455.1 Nitrospirota bacterium
TTTGATTTCGATCCGGCCGTTGATGCGCGCGAGATGCGTGGAGACCACATCCATGCCGACGCCCCGGCCCGAGACCTTACTGACCGTTGCGGTGGTGGAAAAACCGGGGCGGAAGATCAGGTTGATCGCGTCGAGGTCCGAGAGGGACTGCGCTTCCGAATCGTTCATGAACCCCTTGTCCACGGCCGCCTTCCGGAGCAGCACGGGGTCCATCCCGCGGCCGTCGTCCTCGATCTGAAGGATGATGCTGTTCCCTTCATGCCGCGCATTCAGAATGAGCGCACCCGCCGGTTCTTTCCCCAGCGCCTTGCGTTCGTCCATCTTCTCGATGCCGTGGGAAATGGCGTTCCGGATCATGTGCATGAGCGGATCGGAGATGATCTCGAAGATCGTTTTATCGATCTTGGTCTCGCCGCCCGAGACCACCATGTTGACCTGTTTGTTCTCCTCCTGGGCAAGGTCACGGACCGGCCGCTGGAACATCTGGTAGAGTTTATCCACCTCCACCATGCGGGCCATGGTGATCTCATCCTGGAGGTTTGTGGTAATCGTGGAGATGCGCGCCGTGTCGAGTTCGAAGGAGTCGAAGAACCCGGCAAGCTCGTTCATGATCTCGTTCGTATCGTTCGTGATTTCCGAAAGCTTGCGCGAGAGCAGGTTGAAGTCGTCATAGCGGTCGAACTCAAGCTCGAGGAAATCCGTGGATGGCGCGGCTGCTTCCTGGCTCAGTCCGGCGGACTCCACGGTCAGCGTGTATTCATATTTTTCCTCGAACTTTTTGATTTCGTGGATCAGGCGGTTCTGGCTGAAGTCAAGTTCCTCGCGCAGAGACTTGATCAGGTCGACCTGGCGCGCCAGCCGGTTGCGGTTGACGACCATCTCGCCCACCAGGTTCATCAGATTATCCAGCCGGTCGATATTGACGCGGATAAACTGTTTTTCCAGATCGACGGCGTCCGTGGCGCGCCGGCCGGTTCCGCGCTTTTCCAGGACGCCGGCCTTCTTGGCCTCTTCGAGCTCCTGCTGAAGCGTCACAGAGGCTGCAGGAGACGGCACGGAAGGCTGGTCAGCGGCCGGAGGCATTGGCTGCGGCGCTCTCGGCGGACTTACGGGCAAGGGTTCCTCGACCACCGGGTTCTGCGGCTCGGCGGAGCCCTCCTCTGCGCGGTCGACATCGAAGGCTTTTCCCCAGGCGATATCGAGATCGTCTTCGTGTCCGGCTGTGCCCTCTTGCGACTCCTCTTGGGCGCCGAACAACTCATCCTCCTGCGACTGGGTAGGTGCTGCCGTCCGCTGCATGCTCAGGACGACGTCCTGGTAAGCCTGGCTGATACTGTCCACAACGAGGGCATCCTCGGGCTGGTTGCCGGCCACGCCGTCCACCATGACCTTAACGGCGTCGACGCTGTCGAAAAGAAAGTTGAGTGTTTCTTTACAGATGGGAATGGTACCGGAGCGGAATTGGCCGAGCATGTCCTCGGCCTTGTGCGCCACGTCGCTGACGCCCTGAAACCCCATCATGGCCGCCGAACCTTTGAGCGTGTGCGCGGCGCGGAAAAGCTCGTCGATCATGGCGGTGTTGCCCGGGTCCTTTTCAAGAGACAAAAGTCCCTTGTTCAGATTTTGGAGATGCTCACCTGCCTCGACGAGAAAAAACTCGATAATTCCCGATTTGTCTAAAGGGCCCGCCATAGTATTTATTCGATAAACCCGAGCTTGATCTCCTCATCGCTCGTCGTCACGTTCTCGGCTACCTGCGGATACTGGTTCAGCGCGGGGAGCGGGGTCTCGCTCGGGGCCGCGGCAAGATGCTCCCTGCCGCCGATCTTGAATCTGTTGATGGCGTCGTTCAGGCGCTTCGTCAGGTCGGCAAGATTATTGATGGTGGACACCGTGTCCTTGACGCCGTGGGTCGTTTCCTGCGTCAGTTCGGAAATGTTGTCCATGGTATGCACGACGCTCTTGGTCGACTGCACCTGGTCGGCCGCCGCCCGGGTAATGTCCGTCATGAGGGTGGCGGTCTGTTGCACGATCTGTTCGATTTCACGAAGGGTTGCGCCGGCCTGGTCGGCGAGCTTGGTACCTTCCTCCACTTCGCGGGTTCCTTCTTCCATGACCGTCACGGCTTCGCTCGTTTCCACCTGGATGCCTTTGATCAGGCCGGTGATGTCCTTGGTGGCGCGGGCGGCGCGTTCGGCGAGTTTCCGCACTTCATCGGCGACGACGGCGAAACCCTTGCCCTGTTCGCCGGCGCGGGCGGCTTCGATTGCGGCGTTCAAAGCCAGCAAGTTCGTCTGCGTCGCGATTTCGCTGATCACTTCGATGATGGCGCCGATTTCGAGGGACCGTTCGCCGAGGCCTTTGATCTTCTTACCGGTGGACTGCACCGTTGCCCGGATGCGCTGCATGCCCTTGATCGTTTCCGCCACGGCAGCTCCGCCTTTAACGGCCGCCTGCGTTGCCTTGACCGAGGTCTGCGTGGCAGCTTCCGCGTTCTCGGCCATCCGCTGGGTCGTGTGCGACATTGCGTTCACGGCTTCCGATGCGTTCCGGATCTGGGATGCCTGCTGCTCGGCGCCCATGCGCATGCGTTCGGCGGAATGGAGAATATCGCCCGTGGACCGCTGGATCTCGGTGGCCACGTTGCTCGCGTGCGTGACGAGGGTGGTAAGACCGGCGATCATAAGGTTGAACGCGTCGGCCACGGACCCCAGGGCGTCGGCGGTCACTTCGGCCTTGATCGTCAGGTCCCCTTCCGCCGCCGTACTCACGACCGAAAGCAGGTCCATGACCTGGTGCTGCATCTTGTCCCGGTCGGACTCGGTCTGGATAAGGCCCTGGAGCCGGTCGATCGTCCGGTTCATGGTGTCGCCCAACTGGCCCAATTCGTCTCCGGTCTTCACGTAGGCTTTTTTGGAAAGATCGCCTCGGCCCAGAGCTTCAGCCACTCTCATCAGGTCCTTTACCGGATTGATCGTAACGGCTGTCATCACCATGGTAACCGAGGAAAGAATAATGAGCACAACGGCGCCGACACCCATGATGTACAGGAGAAGGTTTCTGATGTTGGACTTGATGAGCGTCATGTTGAGTCCCACATGCACCGTGCCCAGAGTCCCCCCGGCGATGGGCGACGCGATATCGATGACATCGAGGTTGCTGTCTCGCATATTCACGATAGCGGGCTGCGTCCCGAAGGGCACGCCCGGCTGCAGAACGTTGATGTTCTGGAGTGCCGCGGGAAGCACATTCCCTTCGAACGAGGATGACAGCAGCTTGCCCTTGCCGTCTAGAATGAAGCAGTACGCCACTTCGGGCTGGCTGATGGCCTCGCCCTGGATAAACTGGAGCGCATTGAGGTCTTCAGCCTGGACCGGCTCCACAGCCTTGACGGAAAGACCGTCGGCCACGATGAGCGTCTTGTTGATCTCCTCGTCTCGAAGCGTGTTCTGGATCTGGAAGTAGATGAAGCTCAAGATTCCGGTGCCGAAAACGGCCGACATGCTGATAATCATGAGCACGATTTTCGTTCTGATGCTCATTCGGAAGAATGGGTTCCATATTTTCATTTTTCTGCTCCTTCTAAAAAAAGAATGTCGAGTTTACCCCGTTGCAGCAATTTGCTCATCGATCAGCGGCATATACCGCGGCCCGTGAGCATCATGACCGCCCTCACGTGAGCTTGATCTCGTCCAGTATCTGTTCGATATTCAGAAGGGCTGCCACGCCGGATTCTCTCTGGATGATGCCCATTATGAACCCCCCCCGATTCTTCGAGCCGGAATGCCCCGCCGTATCGGTGGGAACCGTCTGGATGCTGCTGTCCGGCACGGCGAGCACGGCCGAGACATTGTCGACGGAAATCCCGAGCGTCACGGAGCCATGCTTGATGATGGCGATCTGTCCAAGCGCGGACTTCTGCGGTAAAGAGAGCGCGGGTCGGATATCAACGATGGGAACAATATTGCCGCGCAGGTTTATAACGCCGAGAACATGGGGTGGGGTGGTCGGGACGGGAAAAATTTTCTGAGGGATGATGATCTCGAGCAACAGGTCAACCGGGATGGCATAGGTATCGTCTCCTATGCTGAAGAGGCAAACCCGCGTTTCTTCTCCCGGCAGCACATCTATCACATCGGCGGTGACGTCGTTGTCAAATTCAGCCAAACGGGCCCCTCCAGGCATTAGATGTATTTTTTAACCGCCTTCAGCAGATCCTCGGGCTTGAACGGCTTGGTCAAATACTCATCCGCTCCCTGTTTCATACCCCAAAACTTGTCGCTCTCCTGATCTTTCGATGTTACCATAATAACGGGAATATTTTTATATTGATCGTTGGTTTTTATGTCCCTGCAGACCTGAAACCCATTTTTTTTGGGCATGATGACATCCAGGATAATGAGGTCGATCTTCTCAGACTTTACCTTTGCTTCGGCGGCTTCTCCGTCGGTAACAGTGACGATGGTATGGCCCGTCGGCGATAGCGCTTGCTGAAAAATCTGAAGCTCCGCCAAACTGTCGTCGGCTATGAGTATTTTGGCCATTCTGATCTCCTTTTTTCTTATAATAACAGGATAGTGGAAATTAACACAATTCTTTGGTTGTGTCAAGTTTTCTTTTTATTTTCTTTATGTTATGGCCGGTGCGCCGCTGATTCCCGCGGCACTCATCTCCTCCGCCGGATCAAATTCACCGAGAGAAGGATGAATATGCTTTTTACCACGTCGAATTCACCAAGAGAGAGAATATCGATAATTTCCTGAATTGTCCGTCTGCCGTCAACGTAGGTAAACACCTTCAGATCGATTTCGCTCATGCCGCGCGTCGTCAGCTCTTCGGCATTGCCGATCATGGGTTCGAATACGATATCGAAGCGAGGGATCTTTTGCTGAATGAGGCTCCATTCATCGGCGCGCCGCGCACCCTCCAGCAGGAGGTCATCCACCTTGAGTTGTACGGGGTTGGCAAATACCGGCGGCGGCGCTTTTTCGAAGTAGAACTCGCCGTCTTTCCAGGCCATGATCTTGTAAACCGAGGACTCCGTATGCCGCCTGAGGCAGTCTAAAAAGGTTTTCGCATCGACCATCTTTTCCTGGGCCAGCACGCGGTCGATGGGCTGCGAGGTCATTTCCGATATGCGCAGGACATGCCGGAAACTGTCATCTTCGAGCCTGCACGTTTTTTTCAGCAGGCCTTCCATCCAGGTCCTGTTCGCCATGTTGATCGACGACGCGCACACGATGAGCCCGTCTTTGAAATACACTTCAACGGTATCTGCCGCCGAACGCTTGATGACGAGCCTGCCGGTCTGGCGCTGGAGCCCGAGCATCTGCAGCACTTCGACGATGCGGAAACTCGCCAGGTTTCCCTGAATGCCGGCGCTATTGTCTGCATGCTGCGGCGGTTTTCCCAACTCCTTCCGGATCAGGTCGGGCAGGGTGGTCTTTGCGAACTCGGAGAGAATCTGCTCGACCAGAACACGCACCATGGCTTCCAGCCCGCCAGGCGCCTGCGACGCAGTGCGCTGGGTCGGTGCCGCCGGGGCCGGTGTCGCAGCGACGGGCTTCGGTTCCCGGATCGGCGCCCGTGCCGGCGCGGAAACAGCAATCGCGTCCGCGGCGGCAGCTTGCCTCCTGTCGATCACTTCCCGTATTTTTGCAAGGAGCTCTTCCGGCTGAAAAGGCTTGGTGAAGTATTCGGTTATGCCGAGCGTGTCGACGAACTTGCTGCCGACTTTGTCTCCCTTGGACGTGACCAGAATGATCGGCGTATCGCAAAATTCCGGGTCTTCCTTGAGCGTCTTGCAGACCTGGAAGCCGTTCATCTTCGGCATGACAAAGTCCACCAAGATCACCGCCGGCCGCTCTGACCGTGCCTTCGCTATGCCCTCCTCGCCGTCAGAGGCGAGGACTACCTGATACCCCTGCGAGGAGAGGATCATCTCGATGAGCCGTTGGACCGTCGGACTATCGTCAATATCGAGGATCTTTTCCCCCGCCATCAATACCCCCCACGTGCAAACAGTTAAATTTTAACATGGTAGAAAAGCTATTGTCAACAGCTTAAACCGGTTACGCAAAGAAAAGAGAGGGCCGCTGCGTTTCTCCACGGGCGGAATCCCGGGTCGAGTGGAGCCCCTGCCGGCAGAGAGGAGCCGGGGGATTGCAAGTCGCGGGATTCAGCGGAGCGCGTTACAGACGGGAGGCAACCTGGTCCAGAAATTCCTCGGTCAGAGCATAGTTCGCCGTTCGCGGCTCGGCAATGGCCGCGAGGTCTTTCGTCATGGTCCCTTCTTCGATGGTCGCAATCACCACTGATTCCAACCTTCGGGCAAAGCGCACCACCTCCGGCGTTTTGTCGAGCTCGCCGCGCCGGCTTATTGCGCCGGTCCAGGCGAATATGGAGGCGACCGAATTCGTTGACGTTGGATTTCCCTTGAGGTGCTCGTAGTAATGACGCATGACCGTTCCGTGGGCCGCTTCGTAAACGTATTTGCCCTCGGGCGAAACCAGCACCGAGGTCATGAGGCCCAGGCTTCCGAAGCCTGATGCCACCATGTCGCTCATCACGTCGCCGTCGTAATTCATGCAGGCCCAGAGCATGCCGCCCTCGGCCTTCATGATCTGCGCGACCGCGTCGTCGATCAGCATGTAGCGGTACTTGATGCCCGCCTTTTCAAAATCGGCCTTCCGCGCCCCGGCCTCGTGGTCGAAGACCTCCTTAAAGAAACCATGGTACGTTTTTGATATGGTGTCCTTGGCGCCGAACCACAGCTCGCATTTCTCGCCGAGCGCGTAGTTGATGCAGGCTTGCGCAAAACTCCGGATGGACTTCTCGGTATTGTGCATGCCCATGATGACCCCCGGCCCCTTGAACTCATGGAGGGCAAGAGACACGCGTTCGCCCGAGGCAGGAGTAAACACAAGCTCCGCCTTTCCCGGGCCCGGCACCTTATATTCCACGGATTTGTAAATATCGCCGTAGGCGTGCCTGCCGATGCTGATCGGTTTTTTCCAGCTCCGCACCGCCGGCGGGATGTTCTTCACGATGATGGGCTTGCGGAACACCGTGCCGTCCAGGATCGAACGGATTGTCCCGTTCGGGCTTTTCCATGCCTGTTTCAGGCCGTACTCCTTCACGCGCGCCGCATTCGGCGTGATGGTGGCGCACTTTACGCCGACACCGTGTTCTTTTACGGCATTCGCCGCTTCAATCGTC
>JAJXTW010000152.1 GCA_021783455.1 Nitrospirota bacterium
TAATCTCTACCTGTTTTACATCAACATCTGACTCCTTTCCATCTTTTAGAACTCGGGCTGTCATGGGCATCATCTCGATGAGTTTTTTGATTGCGCCCCGTGTCTTATCAAGGATAAAATCCTCAAGATACGTCCCTGCCAGAATGATAAAGACGACTGTACCGCCAGCAAGATACTCGCCGATTGCCACAGAAGCAATTTCAGCTGTTGTCACAAAAAGCGGCACCCCGATCTTGCCTTTCAACAGAGAGGTTGCTGCCTTTATGTAAATTGGATATCCTAAAAAAACCGCCAACAGTGATAACGCGTCACTAAGACCGGGTGAAATTAAATCCATTTTGCCGAAGAGCCAACTGATTATCAGCAGCATACCAACTGTGATAAGATGGATTACATTCTTAGCGTTCTGGCTCAGCTCGACTTTTTGCTTGCTGCCTACCAGGCAGACATCATTTATGCAAATGCCTTGTTGGTTCTTTTCTGATAATTCTTTTCGGGTTCTCATAGTTCCACTCCCGTTCTAAGTTTTAAATATTTTTTCTCCTTAAATAAAGTGTGTACACTCATATAATTTGTTTATTTTTTCACTCCCCTTTCAGACATTTAAACCTTTTATCAGCAATACCGGTCTGTCGCTGTATTCAACAACATTCCGCGAGACCGATCCCCATAGGATGCCTTCGACATATCCTTTCCCGTGAGAACCCATCACGATGAGGGAAGCATCCTCCTGCTGCGCTATCCGTATCAGATCCGCGGACGGCTTGCCTATATGCAGCCGCGTCGTCACTTTAAGGCCCCCTTTTTCGAGGTCCTCCTGCACCTTCTGGAGCTTTTCCCTGTCGATTTTCTGTAACTCTTTGACCTTTTCAGCAGGCTGCAGACCCATCGCCTTTTCATCCATGACGTGGGCCACGACGACCTCTTCGATTCCCGCGGCCTTCAAGCCCTTCAGGTAGCGGAGCGCATTGGTTGCGCAGTCCGACCAGTCCGTAGGATAAAAAACCCTGGTGAACAATCGTGCGCAGATCCTCTCGCACAGTTCTTTGTCCGCTCCGAATGCAGCGGGATATTTCGGCACGTAGACGGGAACCCGACCGTACCGGATGACCTTGTCTGTGTTCGACCCGATGAAGATCTCGCCAAGCACGCCCTTTTTTTGCTTGCCCGAGACGATGAGGGAGACCTTCTCCTCTTCTGCGACCCGCAGGATTTCCCGGTACGGCACGCCGACCTCAACGAGCTTTTTAACCCGGAGCGCGGCCTTCGCGATCATCCCCACGGCTTCGTCCATTTTCGCTTCCGCAAGTGCAGTGAACCGTTTGATGTCATCGGGATGATAGCCCTCGTATTTGTCCATCGGCAGTTTCGAAACGTCGATGACATGGAGCAATACGATCTCCGTCAGGCCCGCCTTCTTGAAATTCAGGACGCACGAAAGGACGTCCAGGGAGAATTCCTCGAACTTGATCGGAAAGAGTATCTTTCGGTACATGGCTACGCCCTCCCCTGAAAGAGTTTATATTCCGTCTTCTTCGCAAACCAGACCAGCGCAAGCATCACCGGCACTTCGATGAGCGGCCCGATAACCGTGGCAAGCGCCACCGTAGGGTTGAAGGCCGTGATCGCAATGGCGATGGCAATCTCGAAGTCCCTTCCCGTTGCGTTGAATCCCACGGCAACGGCGTCCTTATAGTTCAGTCCAAACTTCCATCCGGTAAGATAGACAACCACAAACATGATCCAAAAAAAGAGCGTCATAGGGATCGCCATTTGCACAATGAGGAATGGTTTTTCAAGGATTAAATCTCCCTTCAAGGCGAACATAACGATCAGGGTAAAGAGAAGTCCCACGATGGAAAGGGTGTCCAGATAAAACTTCAGATTATGGAACCATTCCTCGCCAAAGCGTTTCACGCCCAGGAACCTTGTAAGCATCCCCGCGATCAGAGGGATGCCGAGATAGAGCAGCACGCTCTCTCCAACCACCCACACATCAAAATGGACATCTCCGAGAAGAAACTTTGCATAGACAGGGATGAGCAGCATCTGAATGATGGAATTCAGCGCCACGAGGATGATGGCCAGAGGGCCGTTGCCGGCGGAAAGGTAGGTGAATACGATCACCATCGCGATACAGGGAGCAAGACCGTACAAGACCAGTCCCGTGTACAGGTCCTTTTCACCGCCCAGGAATATCTTTGCAAGCAAAAGCATAAAGAACGGAGCAACGGCGTAGTTGAAAAAGGCCACGATCAGGAGTTGTTTCGGCGACTTGGCGGCTTTTCCCAGGTCCTCGAACTTGATGTTCGCCATTGCCGGATACATCATCATGAAAAGCCCTATGACTACGCCAAGCACGATGACATTAGGGACAGTAAATTCATATGTGCCGTGAAAAACTGCCTTGATTGCGTCGATGGGCGGTGTGAGGGCAAAGTTTGAAATCCCATACCACTTGCCGATTGCGATACCGATGACCATGCTGACAATGACAAATACCGGTAGTAATCTGAAGTTGTGAAGCTTTTCAAGCGCCTTTTTGAACATCCTTGACCTCCCCTATGAATTGAAGTATCTCCCCCCGTATCTCGTCCCGCGCCCGACGGAATTCGTTCATAATTTCATCTTCGCCACCAATGGCCCCCACGGGGTCATCAATGGGCCAGTGAATACGTTTTATCTCCGGCGGCGTCCAGGGACAGGCCTCTGCCGCGTTATCACAGAGGGTAATGACCATGTCCATCCGGCGCAAAAGTTCATTGTCAATGCCTTTCGAAGTCTGGCCGGACATGTCGATCCCGATCTCCCGCATGACCTGAATCGCCCTCGGGTGCACGCGAGACGGCGTAAGCCCGGCGCTGTATGCTTCTATGATGCCCTTGCCAAGGACACGCGCAAAGCCTTCCGCCATCTGACTCCGGCAGGTGTTGCCGGTGCAGAGAAACATCACTTTGATCATGATTACCTAATCCCCTTTCTTTCAACCGCAGCAGCGACTTTTTGGTTTAAGATCAACAACCTTGCCGGATTGTTCTTTGTCTCCGAGAAAAGAATTCAGTCGTTTCCTGTCCCCTGATATGGTGCCATCCTGCATCCGCTCACACGCAGAGAGTATCAGCATCCGCCTGAACAGGTCTTTTTCATTCAGGCTGTAATGTATCCACTTCCCTTGTTTCCGGTCCTTGATGAGCCCTGCTTCCTTGAGTGTGCTGAGATGGAACGACACCTTCGGCTGCACCATGTCCAGCGCAGCCGTTATATCGCACACGCACAGCTCGCCCTGCTCCAGCAGTTTGATGATCCTGAGCCGCGTTTCGTCGGACAAAGCCTTAAATACAGTTGTCAGTTCTTCCATGGATATCCCCTCAATCAAAGCGGAATTGGCTGAGATAGTCCGCAAGCTTGATCTTATTCTCTTCGGTAATGTCCGGGCAGTCGGCGGCCCCGAGAGCGCCGTTCGTTGCCTGAGAGCAGAACATCATGCAGGTCGGCTGGCCGCATTTCTTGCAATTGGTCTTTGGAAGCATTCGGTAGATCGTCAGAAAATCGGGGATGGTCTTTCCGTCGTACTTCGGCGTGATCGTTTCCCGTTTTCCCCACGCATCGTTTATCTGCTCTTTCAGCCATTCCAGGATATGCCGGGCCTCTGCCTCGTCGCGCAACGCATTGACTGCTATCTTATCGCCATGAACAGAGATAAGTTTGCCGTATAACTTGAACGTCACCGACGGCGGCTCCTTGATATAGGTATCGCCGCCCAGAACCGCGTTCAGATAGGGCAGAGCCCCGCTGATGTCCTGGTCAAGATGGGCAATGCAGTGCACCGACTGGAAGGTGTTATTGCAGGTTGGCAGAAATATCTCTTCCCGGTATCCGGTAAGCAGCATGGCCGTCTCCTTGTCTCAGGCTTCAGACTTGATCAGTTCCTTCACCTTCTCGAGGCTCGGCAGCGGCTTGCCCGAATGCCTGATCTTGCCGTTCACGATCAGCCCCGGCGTCGAGAGAATGCCGTGCATGGCGATTTGGCCGATGTCGGTGATCTTCTCAATATTTGCCTCGATACCGAGTTCCGTGACGGCCTGCTTAGCCATCGCCTCCATCTTGTGACAATTCACGCAGCCTGGACCAAGCACTTTGATTTCCATGTGTCTTCCGCCTCCTAAGCCTTTTTGAACTTTAATTTCAGTACCGGTATTCTCTCACGTATCTGTGGCGGCTGTATCTTGAAAAGATAGGCAGCGGCAGTAATACCCGCCCTTACGATCAGTTCGGCGGGTATCGCTTCATGAACATCACCGCCGTATTCTACTGTCCTGCATTCCGCATCTCCGCAGGTTTCACAGCATTTGCTCTGGCCCGTGGTTGCCCCCAGCCATTCTTCGAGCGTTTTCCCGGCGATGAGGATCTTGTTGGACTGCAATGCATCCTTTTTGAAGGTCTCCGGATTGATCGCTTTTTTGACCAGGTTGACGGCTATATCAGAAGGAGCAAGCAGCTGGTTGAGTTCCTTGACCGCCTTTTCAACCTCCTGCTCCGTGGAGCCGCAGCGGGGACAGGTCTCCTTCTGTTCATCCAGGAGCCGTTGCCATTCAATAACTAGAGTATTCATAGCGCACCTCCTCTACAGGATAAAGTTGAATAAATAGCCGACAATAATGATTCCCACTGCCACGATCCCGAAAAAGG
The DNA here is from genome assembly GCA_021783455.1 of Nitrospirota bacterium. Lineage (GTDB taxonomy): Bacteria > Nitrospirota > UBA9217 > UBA9217 > UBA9217 > JAJYKN01. Next base: position 4,690 of record JAJXTW010000152.1, read on the forward strand.
TGTAGATCAATCGCATCTTCAACACATTCTTGAGGATGACCGCCTCGGGAAAAGAGATCGCGGTAACGGACATCATGAAGGCCAGCACCGTGCCCATGGCCATTCCTTTTCCCACGAGGGCCTGAACAACGGGGATCATGCCGGCGGCGTTGCTGTAAAGCGGAATGCCGATCAAAACAGCGACCAGTACGGCAAAGGGGTTGTCGCGTCCCGCATATTTAACCACGAAGTCGGTAGGGATGTAGCCGTGCACAATCCCGCCCACCGCAATACCGATGATCACGTAAGGCCAGATTCTTTTCAGAAGTTCCGCTGTGTAATCGCGCGCGTAAACGAGCTTTTCGCGGAAGCTTGTCGGTACGATATCCCCGGCTCCCGCCTTGATTTCCCAGACATAGTCCTGGACATACTTCTCCATCTTGAGTTTGCCGATGACGATGCCGGACACAATCGCGAGCACGACCCCGGTGCCGGTGTAGATCAGGGCGATCTTCCAGCCGAACAGTCCCCACAACATGATCAGAGCGATTTCGTTTACCATTGGCGATGAGATGAGGAAAGAAAACGTGACGCCGAGAGGCACTCCCGCTTCTACGAAACCGATGAAGAGCGGGACCGCCGAACAGGAGCAGAAAGGCGTGACGATCCCGAGCAGGGCGGCCATGGTATTTCCTATAAATTCTCGTTTATGAGACAGGATGCGTTTGGTCTTTTCCGGCGGGAAATATGCCCGGATGACCGCCACTCCGTAAACGATCGTGGAAAGCAGCAGGAAGATCTTGAGGGTATCATAAATGAAGAAATTGAGCGCGTCCCCTAAATGGCTGGTCGGTTCCAGTTTCAGCAGGGCATAAGTAATGTAGTCGGCAAACTCCTTGAGCATGTCAGCATCCTCCTTATCATATAAACAATTTTTTATATGATAATATAGAAAATCTAAATTGTCAAGCAATATATAGATTAATAAGCATTAATCATATAATATTTTTTATCAGTTAAATAGGATGTATTTCCACTGACGGTTCATGACAAATAGTAAAATCTACGGAAAAGCACGGCTCCAAGTCCTTCTTTCGCGCGAATTCTTCTGCATCGATCTCTCACCCGGCAGATTCCTTAATAGATCGAACGAATCCTGCCTGTCCGTTTGTCCACGATCACCCGGTCAACGAGATTGTCTTTCTTATCCTTGATGTCTGCCTCAAAATACCATTCCCGTTCCGTGATCTTGCCGATGACCACGTCCTGGCCCTCGAAGTATCGTTTCAGAAGCGAGTTCGTCTCTTCAATGGTTTTCACGGGATTCCTCGCCCCATACCAGCCCCAGCGAGGCCCCTGGCAGTACCCCCCATAAGGACGCTGGTCGCGCCACTGGCAGCCCGGCTGGGCAAGAGACTCGGAGGGAGCAAGAACAAGCGCCGCCGACAGTATCATTACAGCAATAATGAATTTTCGCATCAGCATTCCGAAAAGCAAGAGGGGACCCGGGTCCCCTCCCTCCTTAAGACGGAACATGCGCCTCAGTCGGGTGCCCTCTCCCGTAAAGAGAAGGCTCGGAACAGCATGAGCAACACAATGTTTCATGCTGCTGCTGCTACTGCCACCGACAGGCACACCCTGCACCCGTCATCATACCCCTGCGCGGACCAGGCCCCCAGGCAGGGACTCCGTTTTTGTCCGCCACAACCTGTATTTTCGCCTGGATGTCGATGATGTCCTTCTGGAGTGCGGCAATCCGGGCCGTGTCCGGCGCGGGTTTGTCATACTCGGACCGGAGCTCGATCCGTTTGGTCATGAACTCGTCGCGCAGGCTAAGCGTCTCTTTCTGGAACTTTTTCATGGTCTCCGCGTTTGCGCCGCTGTAATAGCCCGGACCATAGCCCATGCCGGGGCCGTCCCACCACGCAAAGGCCGCGCTCGCCAGCACGAGCATTGCAGCGACCGCAATAATCATTCCCGTCATCTTCTTCATTGTTTTTCACCTCCCTTCCGGTTCGTTGTATGTTCTAACGATACCAAACAAATGTGAAGGCTACTTCGACGGCAGACGCACAGTAAAAACAGATCCTTTCCCGTATTCGCTCCTGACCTCTATCCTGCCCCGGTGCGCCTCCACCAGTTCCTTGACGATAGCAAGCCCCAAGCCGAGGCCGCCTTCGGAAGCCGTAAAGAAGCGTTCAAAGATAAAGGGAAGGTCTTCGGGCTTTATTCCCGACCCCGTATCCTGTATTTCGATCAGAACTTCATCGCCTTTTCGCGCCGCGCTGACGGTCACGCTCCCGCCTCTATCAATCGCCTTGAGCGCATTGCTCAAAAGGTTGACGATGACCTGGCTCAGGCGCTCAGGATCGGCATATATCATGAGCCCCCTCTCATATGCTTCATTACATTCCACCGCTTTCTCCTGGGCAACGGAATGGAACCTTGAGACAACCTGTGAAAGAAACAGCCCGAGATCAAATTGCTGCTTTTTGAGCGTCAGCGCGCTCGCCTGGGCCTGGGCAAGTTCCTCCA
>JAJXTW010000153.1 GCA_021783455.1 Nitrospirota bacterium
TAAATGGTATATTTTGCTTCTATGGAAAAACCGAAGATCGGACAACTCCTGAGCAAACTGGACAAACTCCTGGACCGCTACGTGGACACCGCGCCTGACGCGCCCCTGTTCGCGGACTACCAGGCCTTTCTCTGGGACGGGACGCGCAAGACCCTGAAACCGATCAAGCGGCCCGCGCATATCGATCATGACGACCTGATCGGCATCGAGTCCATCAAGAACGAAGTCGTCCGCAACACGAGGAATTTTGTCGACGGCAGGAGAGCCAACAACGTGCTGCTCTGGGGCGAGCGGGGCACGGGAAAGTCGTCCCTTGTCAAGTCCTTGCTCACGACCTTTGCGGACACGAACCTCAGGATCATCCAGGTGTATAAGCACGACATCCTGACCATCCAGGAGACCTACGAGGTCGTCGCCGCTGCCAAAAACCATTGCTTCATCATCTTTATCGACGACCTGTCGTTCGAGGAGAGCCAGACGGATTACAAGGAAATGAAGACCGTCCTCGACGGCGGGCTGGAGGCGATCCCCGAGAACCTCCTCTTCTACGCCACGTCGAACCGCAAGCACCTGATCCCCACGAAATTCTCTGACAACGAGAGCGACGAGATCCGTCCATCGGACACGGTGGAGGAAAAGGTCTCGCTCGTGGAGCGCTTCGGCCTGCGCTTCGGGTTCTATCATTTTTCCCAGGACACGTACCTCGCCATCGTGGCCTCGTACGCGAAGAAGTACGGCATCGCCATGGACGGGGAAAAGTTGAACCGCCTGGCGATCCAGTGGGCGCTGGCTGCGGGCGGCAGGAACGGCCGCGTTGCCGAGCAGTTCGTGCGGACGATCGAGCGCCGCAACGCGGATTGACGCGCCTTTGCCCCCGCCTTTTTTTTGTTGCGGTCTTGCCTTTTCAAGCGGTTTCGATTATCTTTTTTCTAGCAGGCATTGAATAAATCCATTGAGCAGTTCACAGGCAGGGAGCGTGTCTCCGGAGGGATGGAAAATGAAGAAAATGCTTATCGCAATCGATGATTCACTCAGCGCAATGAAGGCCGTTGACTATGTGGCGCAGCAGTTTTCCTGCCCGGGTTTGCGGGTCGGCCTGGTCCACGTTCTGCCGAACCTCCCCGCCATTTTCTGGGACGAGGGGCATATTCTCTCCGAGGACGAGAAGCGGGACCGGAAGAAGGTGGTGGACAAATGGCTGGCGGCCCAAAAAACCAAGATGGAACCTCTGCTCCGGCAGGCCAGGGAAACGCTGGTGGCACAGGGCGTCCCCTCGGGACAGGTCGAGGCAAAGTTCATCAGCGACTCAACGGATGTGACCGACAGCATCCTTGAAGAGGCCAGGGACAAGAGGTACGAGACCGTTGTTGTCGGCCGGTCCCATCACTCGCCCAAGAACGCGCTCGGCACGGTTGCCGGCAGGATCGCGACCCAGGGCGCGGGCCTGGCGGTTATAATCGTCGAATAAGTTGAAAAGGGTGTTTGGCGCTTCATCCGCTGATTTTCAGAAAATAGAGGCTGCACGGTCATCTTAAGCGGTTCAAACAACTTCGGCGCCTCCTGGCCGGCCTCGTTCCCCTGGTAGCCTCGCCCGCTCTGCGCGCCTCTCACGTACGTGCTGCGGGCCGACCGGGCCGGAGTCCATATCCATGAACACCGCTCCTGTAAAACAGAAACTCGGACTTGCCCTGAGCGGCGGGGCTACGCGCGGTCTGGCGCACGTCGGGGTGCTCCAGGCCCTCGAAGAGAACGGCATCCGGCCGGATTGCCTCTCGGGCACGAGCATCGGCGCATTTGCCGCCGCTCTTTACGCTTTCGGCGTGCCGATACAGGAAATGCACCGCATCGGCCAGGGAATGACCCCCCTCAGAGTATCGAAGCTCAAACTTTCCCGATTCGCCTTGTTCTCCAACGAAGAACTGGGAAGACTCATCGAGAGCGCCATCGGCAAGGCCAGGATAGAGGATGCCTTGATCCCGCTCGCCATTATCGCGACGAATATCGGCACGGGAGACAAGGTCGTGCTGCGCGAGGGAGATGTGGCGCAGGCGGTCATGGCGAGCAGCGCCCTGGCAGGCATCTATCTGCCCGTCCGCTTCAACGGCAAGATGCTGATGGACGGCGGGATTCTGGAGGATGTGCCGGTCTCTCCGCTCCGTCCCATGGGCGCCGGCGTGGTCGTGGCCGTAAACCTGAGCGCCGAGCGCAAATACCGCATGCCCGAGGACATCATCGATGTTCTTTTCAATGCCTTCGATATCGTCATAGACGAGAACACGAAGCGGCAGGTGAAGGACGCCGACCTGGTCATCGAACCCTGCCTGTCCGATTTCAAACGCCTGGATGTAAAACAGATCGACGAACTTATCGCCGAGGGGCGCCGGGCCGCGCTGGAGGCCATCCCGCAAATCCGGGAAGCTCTTGAACGTCCTGCGGACCATGTTGTATCCCGCAGGGGCAAGTGCCCCTGATTCGTATAATTTAAAAATGCCTTTAACTATAATTCGGACAATCCGGAACCGAAAGATCGCTACGCCTCGGTCCGGTCCGATCTTAAGTATCTGCCGGCCACGGTCTATCTCCAAAGCCTGCGCGAGCTCAGCCGCCCCCTGCCGTCCCTTCAAGATATCAAAGCGCCGGTGCTGCTTCTGTTTTCGACCGGGAAGGTATTCAGCGATCCCACAATTGCGCAGGAGCTCTGCGAATCCCTCCAGCACTGCCGGACCATTGTCTTCGAATCCCATCACTGGATCCCTACGGAGAAGCCCGTGGAGATGAGGACGGCTATCGAGGAGTGGTGCGGGGAGCTGCCTTAGCTCTTGAAGAAGTGCAAGTGACACTGCCCCTATGGGCTTAAGCAAGCCGCCGGCTACGCCGGTGGTCATGACTCTGCATATTGACGTCTGTGTGCGGCCGGTATATAATATCCTCATGAAAACTACCATTGACACAATAATAGCGGAAGTCCTTTCTCTTTCGCCGCAGGCGCGCGCATTCGTAGCGGAAAAGCTGATCGAAAGCCTCGACTCAGAACCGGCGGTTACTCTGTCTGCCGCCTGGCAGGATGAAGTGCGCAAACGCTGTCGCGAGATCGACGAAGGGACCGTGGAGTTACGTGACGCCGAGGATGTTTTCGCCCGCGGCTATGCGGCACTCGGATGATACCGATTCGCTTCCATCCCGAAGCCGATGCCGAGATGATGTCGGCAGCGAAATATTACGAGACTCACCAGAAGGATCTCGGCAAGCGCTTTTTCGCATCCGTCCAGGATGCCCTCAACAGAATCCGAGTCAATCCCCTCTTATATCAAGAAATCGAAGCTGGCGTTCGCCGCTGTCTAACAATGACGTTCCCGTTCTGTGTCGTTTTTCGGATCATGCCGAATCAGTATATCATTATCGCGGTGATGCACCTGCATCGTGAGCCGGGATACTGGAAAAACCGCGTTCCATAATTCTCCACGTATCTTTATAGTCTGACAAAGGACGGTGTAAGAATTTCAACCAGCGTCTCGACACCGCTCCGGCTTCGCCCGGCGGGTCAGCCGCGCGTGATGGAAGAATCGGTGAGGTAATGATTACGTTGGGTTTTGTTCTACCCAACCTGCAAAACTCTTGTACTATCTTTTACATAATCTCCGCCCGGCTCATCTCCAGGCGCAGAAAGATGAAAATATTGCGGGAAGGAAAACACTATGGACAGCTCGTCGTTGTTGTGGGGCCTTTTGTACGGTACAATCGGTATGGGATATTTCGTCTATGGGAAAAAACAGAGCCGCGTCGCAGCGCTTATTTCCGGCGTGGCTCTGATGGCTTTTCCCTATTTCGTTTCGAACGCATACCTTTCTCTGCTCATCGGCATTGCACTGATGGCGTTGCCGTTTTTTCTGAGATATTGAATCCCGCGACTTGCATTCCCCCGACGAGCACGTTCTTGGAAACGGAAAAAGGAGCCAATCATGTTACGAGATGAACAAAGGCACAGCAGAGGCGCTTGTTCGGCGCTATTCACCCTTCTTTTGATCACCGGTATCGCAGTCGGCCTCTATTACTGGCTGTTCGCCTACCGCGTGCCGAAGCGGGTTGTCCTGGAAGCGGATTTTGAGCAGGGCGTGGTCGAATGCCTGCCCGATGACTCTTTCGGCAGGGTCCTGCAGTCCAGGAAGCTCATTATGCGGGATGTTGTCGAAGCGCTGCAGAAAGCGGCAACAGATGACCGGGTCAAGGGACTGGTGGCCAGGGTGGGCCAGTCGAACATGAAGCTTGCGCAGGTGCAGGAAATCCGGGACGCTGTCATCGCGTTCCGCAAATCGGGCAAGCCCGCGATCGTTTATGCGGAGACCTTCGGCGAGTTCGGGCCCGGCAACGCCTCGTACTATCTCGCGACCGCCTTTGACGCAATCTATCTGCAGCCTTCCGGCGATGTGGGCCTCACCGGCCTCATGTACGAGCAGCCCTTTGTCCGGGGCACGCTGGACAAGCTCGGCATCGTCCCGCGTGTGGACGGCAGGAAGGAATACAAAAGCTTTCGGTATATGTTTACCGAACGCAAGTATATCGCCCCGCACCGCGAGGAAATTACGGCTGTAATGGATTCCCAGTTCAGCCAGATCGTCAGGGGAGTTGCCGAGGCCCGCAAGCTTTCGGAAGACGAGGTCCGCATGCTCATCAACAAGGGGCCGTTCCTCGGGCAGGAGGCGGTTGACGCAAAGCTGGTCGACGGGCTCGCGTACCGCGACGAGGTCTACGACAAAATCAAGGAAAAAGCAGGAGCGAAGACAAAGTTTCTGAAGCTTGCGGAGTACGGCCGGCGCGCCGGCAGTCCGAACAAAAAGGGGACGACGATCGCCCTCATCTACGCTGTGGGCGGGATCGAACGCGGGAAGAGCGGATACAACCCGGTCACGGGCGAGAGCATCATGGGCTCCGACACGATCACGGCGGCGCTCCGGAAGGCCGCGGAGGACAAGGACGTGAAGGCGATCCTGCTCCGGATCGACAGCCCCGGCGGCTCGTACGTGGCGTCGGACACGATCTGGCGCGAGACCGTCCAAGCCAAAAAGGCGGGCAAGCCGCTTATCGTGTCCATGGGAAGCGTTGCCGGTTCCGGGGGCTATTTTATCGCGCTGGCCGCGGACAAGATCGTGGCCCAGCCCGCGACGATCACCGGCTCTATCGGCGTGTTCGGCGGGAAGATGGTCACGACCGGTTTCTGGAACAAGCTCGGCGTGACCTGGGACGAGGTGCACACGAGCAAAAACGCCGACGTCTGGACCCAGGCCAAGGACTTCACCCCCGAGCAGCGGGCGCGGATGGAAACATGGCTCGATCGCGTGTATGACGACTTCACGTCGAAGGCCAGCCAGGGGAGAAACATGCCGAAGGATGCAATGGAGAAAATAGCAAAGGGAAGGATCTGGACAGGAGAAGACGCGAAGAGGCTGGGGCTCGTGGATGAGCTGGGCGGTTTTCCGGTTGCGCTGCGGCTTGTTCGCCAGGCCGCAAAGCTGCCGGAGAACGCTCCGCTCCGGCTGAAAATCTACCCGGAACAGAAGACGTTTTTCAAACTTGTTTCGGAGCTGAGACAGGCTGCGGTTGGAGACGAGAGCGCCGCAGTCCTCACGCGCACAATCGAGGATCTGCAGCCGCTCATGAAAACCCTGGAAACGCTCGGGCTTACTTCACGTTCTGAAGTTTTAAGGATGCCGGACGTCGAATAGCACTAAAACACTAAACCTCAGCAGGGGAAAGGGGGAAGTGAATGGCGAAAGGGGGAGCGAACCTTCAAAAGGTGTTTTCCCCATTTCCCCATCTTTTTTCTCCCTTTCTCCTGAAAGGTTATGTCATCATTCTTTCTTTTCTTTCTCCTTCGGCAAAATCGGCGAGATGATCTCCACGGGAATCTTCAAAATATTTTTGAGCAAATCCAGGAGCCTCGTTCCTACGGCTGAAGGGGCCAGGAAGGTGACGTCCGGATTGTCCAGATCTCCGGCTACCTTGGTGGGCACCGAGATCAGGGTGCCGCCCATGATCTTGCCGACGAGCGGAATGTGCCTGATGATCCAGTTGATGGTGGAAAAGGGCGATACGAGCACAACGAGATCGAGCTTCCGGGCTGCGAGGTCGATTTCACCTTCAGCGATGAGGTCCAGGGACGAGCCCCCGATGTACGCTTTTTCCAGCAGGAACTTGCCTTGATGCAAACGTCCCTTTACGACCATGGTGTGATACGGGAACCCGTTTCCTCCCAGCTCAGGAAGTTTGCCCCGGAATATTTCCAGAACGCTCAGCACCGAAAAGATCTTTGCCAACACCGGGTACCGGTAAATTTTCCCGTCTTTTGACGCAAAGTCGATCGTTCCCTCCAGGGAGGGGAGCAGCGCTCCGCTCTTTCCCTGGGCGAGGATGTCCGCGTTCAAATCAAAGGTGCCCGTTACATGGATATCCTGGCCCGCCAAACAGTCCATGGTCGGCTCCAACGGCTGCTTCGCTGCTTGGGGTTTAAAATCAAAATGAATGTCCTCTCCGGAAAAGCCGAGCGTTCCGCTCAGCGAGAGGCCGCAGGTCTTTGCCTCGGTGAATGCCAGGTTCACCTGGTGAGGACTCAAGGAAACAACAGCCCGCGCAGGGCTGAAAATAAACCGGCCGAACGCAAGGGACGCTGCGTGAGCATTGACGACTCCGAGCAGAGGAGGCATGCGGGAAGGCCGCGGCTGTTGGCCGGCGCTTTTCTTGTTCGTCCTGGCAAGGGCCTGCTGTATCGTATCCACCGCTATGGTGTCGGCTCCCAAGTCCATATCGAGGACCAGCCCCGCGTCCGAAGCGCTCACGTCGCCGTGTATCGTGTAATGATCTTTGCCCCAGGTAAGAGCGGCTGAATCAACGGTGAGTATGTTCCGATCGGCATGGAGAGAAAGATTGTCCACCCTGACCGGGACCGCGAGGCCCCAGGGTATGACGAGGTCTTTTCCAACAAGCCTCCCCTGCGCAGTGGAGTCCGCAGGCCGGTCCGTGCGAACGGCAACGTGCAAATCTCCCTGCATCGTTCCTTTGCCGAAGGTCCCGCGCTTGAATATCCTGCTTAAGGTGGTTTGGGCCAAACGGCCGGAAAAGGAAATGTCCGTGAGTGTATCGTTTCGGCGCAGGGTGATATTCGCGCTTGAGTCACGGTCTT